>DAOUGF010000408.1:0-4846 GCA_034429295.1 Chloroflexaceae bacterium | reverse complement strand
ATGTAGGACTGGTCCTTGTCGCGGTCCAAGGCGCGGTGGAGCGAGTAGGACAGCCGGCGACCGGCGACCGGCGACCCCGCGGCCGCATCCTGCTCGGCAGCCGGTGGTCGGTGGTCGGTGGTTACGATCCGGGCGTAGTGGCCCGTCGCCACATACTCGAAGCCGAGGGCCTGGGCGCGCTGGAGCAAGGCGCGGAACTTGATCTCGCGGTTGCACTCCAGGCAGGGGTTCGGGGTAAAGCCCTGCGTGTAGGCCTGGACGAAGTAGTCTATCACGTGGCGGCGGAACTCACGCTGGTAGTTGAAGACGTAGTAAGGGATGCCGAGCTGGGCGCAGACGCGGCGGGCACTCTCGGCCATCTCCTGGGCGCAGCAGAGGCTCTCGGCCAGGCGCTCATCATCGTCGTCCCAGAGGTGCATCGTCACCCCGACGACCTCGTGCCCCTGCTCGTGAAGCAGCGCGGCGGCCAGGGAGCTATCGACGCCGCCGCTCATTGCAACCATAATCTTTGCCATAATAGGATTATTATACGGCACGAGAGGCGGCCAGAGAGAAGGAGATCCCCGATGGGCCCCGCATTCAGCTTGCTCGGCGTTCCCGTCACCCTGCGGCCCACGGCGGTGGTGACCGGCATCACCTCGGCCCTTGTCGTCGCCGCGATCGCCCGCGAGCGGCGGGCGCTGCTGGCGCTGAGCGCAGGCGCGCTCTGGTACGCCGCCGACTGCTTCCATGTGGTGGGCCATATTCTCTCGTCGCGGGCCGTGGGCGCGCCGATGGACGCCGTCGATGTCGGGCTGTACCCAAAATCGGTCTACGTTGACCACAACGTCACGCCGCAGCAGCATATCGGGCGGTCGGTAGGCGGCGTCGCGGCCTCGCTGCTTGGGGCTGTGGCCCTGACGGCACTGGCCCGTGCCGCCGGTGAGGGGCGGGCCAAGGAGTTGCTGACGATCGCAGCGGCCCAGCACGGGCTGCTGTTCGCCCTGAGCATGCTGCCCACCCCGCTGGTGGACGGCGGGGTGATCTACGCGAACCTCGCAAAGCTCAGGTGAGTTTCCCGCACGAGCTGATCAATCGGCGGCGACGGTGGCGCTCAGCACCCGGGCGGCTCCCGCCTCGCGCAGCGCCTCCGCCACGGCGTCGCGCGTCTCGGGCGTGACGAGGGCGAGCATCACGCCACCCCAGCCCGCGCCCGAGAGCTTGGCGCCGAGGGCGCCGGCCTCGCGGGCCGCCGCCACCAGCCGCCCAAGCTCAGGCGAGGAGACACCGAGCTGCTCCAGGGCCGCCTGATTGGCGTCGAGCAGCCTTCCAAGGGCCGGGGCGTCGCCCGCCGCCAAGGCCGCCCGCACCTCCTGAGCCAGCGCACCGATACGGTCGAACAACGCCTCGTAGCGCGCCTGGTCGGCCTGCCACCCTTCGCGCACAGCGCCCACCGGCAGCTTCGTGGCGCTGCGCACGCCAGTATCGCCAACCAGGAGCGTGAGGGGCGCGCCGATGGCGATGGGCTCGATGGTGGGGGACGAAGCGCCACCAGTCTGCCCCTGGTCGCCGCGCACAAACCAGATCGCCCGCTCGTAGGCAACCACGGTGTTGTCGATACCGCTGGGCGTGCCGTGGAAACGACGCTCGCTGCTATAGACCAGCTCGGCCACGTCGGCGGAGGAGAAGTGGGCATCGGCGTGGGCGGCCAGCGCCCGCACCATGGCCGTGGCGATCGCGGCGCCGCTGCCCATGCCGCTGGCGATCGGGATGGCCGAGGCGAGGGTGATCGTGACGTCGGCGTGGGGGCGCCCCAGCCGCTCCAGCACCGCAAGGGCCAACTCGCTCAGCGGGTGGTCGGGGCGCTCGCGGGCGAGCCAACTGCCGCCGAGGTCGGGCGCCACGATCTGCGGGCCGGCACCGGGCGCGCCCGCGCTCACCGTGGCCTGAGCCCGTAGATCGCTCAGCGGCAGCGCGATCGCCGGGCGCCCGTAGACAACGGCGTGCTCGCCGCAGAGGATCAGCTTGGCGGCGGCGGATGCGCTGCTCATGCGGGAAGCGAGCGAAGAAAGGCGCGCACGGCCTCCATGTAGGACTCAAACTGGTCGCGGCGGATGCTATGGCCCGCCCCAGCGATCTGGGCGACCTGCAGCTGGGGCAGGCGGGCCTGGAGTGCGGCGGCAGCCTCCGGGCCAGTCGCCGCGCCCCGCTCGGGGTCGGCGGTGATCAGCAAAGCGGGGCAGCTCACGCGGGCCAGGAGGGCGGGCCAATCCACGCTGGTGGGCGTGGTGGACTGGATGACCTCGGCGATCTTGGGGCTGAACTGCAGCTTGGCATCGGCCCAAGGCTGGCGCTCGGCGTCGCTCCAGCCAGGGTTCTCCGCCCGGTTCACGGCGATCAGCTCCTCGCGAGACATGCGCTTCACCTGGGCGAACCAGGCCTTCATCCGCTCCATTCGCTCGGCGACCTCGGGCGAGGGCTCATCGCTGCTCTGCCACCAAGGGGGCGGATCCTCGAGCAGGATGGCGCGGGGCAACTCCGGGGAGGTACCGGCGAGCACGAGGGTGGTGATCGCGCCCATCGAGTGGCCGAGCAGGATGGGGCGCCGCAGGCCCAAGGCAGCGATCAGGCCGGCAAGATCGGCCGCCTGATCGGCGGGGGAGTAGCCCTGCTCCGGGGCATCGGAGCGGCCATGGCCGCGGGCGTCAACCATGATCACGTCGTACTCGGGGGCGAGCGCCTCGGCCACGGGCGTCCAGCAGAGGCCGTTGTCCGTGACGCCGTGGGAGAGGACGAGGGACGGGCCATTGCTGCCAGTGCGGGTGTAGTGGAGGCGAATCCCGTTCGCCTCGACGAAGTCAGAGCGCCAGCTATTCATCTGCTACTCCCACTCAATCGTTGCCGGAGGCTTGGAGGAGATGTCGTAGACCACGCGGTTCACGCCGGGCACCTCGTTGACGATTCGGCTGCTCACCTTCGCGAGCAACTCGAACGGCAGCCGGGCCCAATCGGCGGTCATATAGTCCTCGGTGGTGACGGCCCTGAGGGCGATCGTGTCGGCGTAGGTACGGTGGTCGCCCATCACGCCCACCGTCTGCACGGGCAGCAGCACGGCGAAGGCCTGCTGGGTGGCGCGGTAGAGGCCGGCGGCCCGCAACTCTTCCATGAAGATCGCGTCGGCGTGGCGCAGCGTCTCCAAACGCTCGAAGCTCACGGGGCCGAGGACGCGCACGGCGAGGCCGGGGCCAGGGAAGGGGTGGCGCCAGACCCAATCCTCGGGCAGGCCGAGTTCGAGCCCGGCGGCGCGCACCTCGTCCTTGAACATGTAGCGTAGCGGCTCGACGAGGCGCATCTGCATGTCGGCGGGGAGGCCACCGACGTTGTGATGGGTCTTGATCGTCACGCCCTTCTTGCGGTCGGGAGCGCTGGACTCGATCACGTCGGGGTAGAGGGTGCCCTGAGCGAGGAACTGCACATCGCCGAGGCGCGCGGCCTCGCGCTCGAAGATGCGCACGAATCGCTCGCCGATGATCTTGCGCTTGCGCTCGGGGTCGGCCACGCCCTCAAGGGCGGCGAGGAACTCCTCGCGGGCGTCCACGGCGACGAGCGGCACATGGAAATGCTCGCGGAAGGTGGCGATCACCTGCTCGGCCTCGCCGCGGCGCAGCAGCCCGTTGTCCACGAAGACACAGGTGAGCCGCTCGCCGATCGCCCGGTGGATGATCAGCGCGGCGACGGCCGAGTCGACGCCGCCGGAGAGGGCGCAGACCACGCGGCCATCGGGGCCGACCTGCTCGCGGACGCGCTCGATCGCGTCGGCGACGAACCCGGCGGGGCGCCAATCAGCTGTGGCGCCGCAGACGGTGAAGAGGAAGTTGCGCAGGATGGTGCGGCCATGAGCGGTGTGGACGACCTCGGGGTGGAATTGGACGCCGAACCAGCGGCGGGCGTCATCGGCCATGGCGGCGAAGGGCGTTGAAGGGTTGGCGGCGATGGCGCGGAAGCCGGCGGGCAGGGCTTCGATCCGGTCGCCATGGCTCATCCAGACCGGCTGGGCGGCGGGGGTATCGGCGAAGAGGGGGTGCTGCTCCAGCAGCGTGATCTCGGCGGGGCCGAACTCGCGGCTCTCGGGGCTCAGCACCACGCCGCCGAGGGCCTGGCTCATCAGCTGCATGCCATAGCAGATGCCGAGGGCCGGCAGGCCGGAGGCGGGCAGCCAGGCGGGCATGCCGGGCGCGCCAGGATCGTAGACGCTGGCGGGGCCGCCTGAGAGGATCACCCCGATGGGGTTGAGGGCCCGCACCTGTTCCTCGTCGGCATCGTGGGGCAGCAGCTCGCTGTAGACGCCGAGCTCGCGGACGCGCCGCACGATCAGTTGGGCCGTCTGCGAGCCGAAGTCCAGCACTGGCACGCTCTGGTGTGACACGGGAGCTCCTTATTTCGGGTTGCCTTGGGGGCGGCCACGAGGGGCCGGCCTTATGGCCCGATCCATCGCTGTGGCGCCTTCCAGCCGGGCTGATGGGCGCTGCTCCATTGTAGACGAAAAATGGCCGGCCACAGAAGGGTGGGTGGCCGGTGGGCAGGGCATAAGTCGGGGGCGGACGCGCCCCTCGACCCCGCACCCCCGGCCTCGGTGCGACACGACTCTTGCGGGCGCTGCCGCCCCGCTTGTTTTGTCAGGGGGCGAGACGCACGCCCTCCGACAACCCCCGCGCCAGTCATGCTACGGCCTGCAACACGACTACTTGCGGGCGCTGCCGCCCCGCTCCCCGCTTGTTTTGTCAGGGGGCGAGACGCACGCCCTCCGACAACCCCCGCGCCAGTCATGCTACGGCCTGCAACACGACTACTTGCGGGCGCTGCCGCC
>DAOUGF010000407.1:0-9308 GCA_034429295.1 Chloroflexaceae bacterium | reverse complement strand
GGTACGGCCCTCCTACTTGGGGGTGGTCCGGAGGGGGCAGCGCCCACTCCGGCGGGGGTGCAGGGGGCGGAGCCCGCCTGCATCTCAACCCACCGTGCAGGTGGTAGTGGTATGGGGCCACGCCCCGCTCCAGCGGTGTCGGTGCAACCGACCAGGGGAGCGGGGCGGCTCGCGGTGGGATGCCCCGGTGCTATAATGACCGCTCACCGCTCCCGCAGGAGGGGCTTATGGAGGGCTACATCCATCGGCCCGGCCCCCGCTCCGCCCGCCGAGAGGCGCGGCGATGAGGCGGCCGGGCAGCCAGTGGCGCGAGGAGTTGCCGGCGTGGCCGCTGGGCTGCGGGCTGGCGCTGCTTGCCCTGCTGCTGATGGTGAACCTGTTCGGCCTCGCTGGGGCGCTCTTCGCGACGGCGGGCCTGCCCCGCTGGCTCGAGTTGGGCGGCCCTATCGCCATAGGCCTCGCGGTGCCGCTGCTGATGGGCCTCGGCTGGCTGTTGGCCCGCCGCCGTAATCCCTACGCCGCCCGTGCCCTGCGTTTGGGGCTGCTGCTAACCCTTGTCTTCGCCGCGGCGCTCACGCTGCTCTTCAACCTGATCGACCGGATGAGCGGGCTGTAGTGGCCGTACATTCTAGTCCGTAGTCTGTATGGGCAGCAGGCGGCAGGCCACGGACTATCGATTACCGACTACGGAGACAGTCATGACGATCGAGAGCGCGTACGATCTGCGGGGCCTGCTGGCGGCTGGGCGGCTGGTGGGCGAGACACTGCAGGAGATGGCCGCCGCGGCCCGTCCCGGCGTGACGACGGCGGAGCTCGATGAGATGGCGCGGGAGCGGCTACGGCGCGCGGGCGCCCGGCCGGCGCCGGCGCTCACCTACGGCTTCCCCGGCGTAGCCTGCATCAGCGTGAACGACGAGGCCGCCCACGGCATCCCCGGCCCGCGGGGGCTGGCACCCGGCGATCTGGTGAAGCTCGACCTCTCCCTCGAGCTCGGCGGCTACTTCGCCGACGCAGCCGTGACCGTGGCGGTGCCGCCCGTGCCCGCCAGCCACCAGCGGCTCTGCGAGGCCACCGAGCGGGCGCTGAACGAGGCTGTGGACGCGGCGCAGGCCGGCCGACCGCTGCGGGCGATCGGGCAGGCCGCTGAGCGTGCCGCGCGGCGGGCCGGCTTCAGCCTGATCCGCGAGCTGAACGGCCACGGCGTCGGCCGGGCGCTGCACGAGGAGCCTTCCTTTATCCCTCTCTACGATGACCCCAAGGCGCGGGCGATGCTCCACGAAGGGCTGGTGCTCACGATCGAGCCCCACATTGCCCTGGGCCGCGGGCGCGTCTATCAGGCCGCCGACGGCTGGACCCTGAAGACCCGCGACGGGAGCCCGGTGGCGAACTTTGAGCATACTGTGGTGATCACCGCCGGCCGCCCGCTGATCGTCACTGCTGTGTAGGCCGCCGCTCCCACGCCTGGCACGACTCTTGCCCCTCGGGCGAGACGACAGCCTGTACAAGGAGCGTACGATGATCCGATGTGTCCGCTGCGACAATGAGACCTGGGCCAGCGAGCTGGTGACGGCGAACGGCCCGGTGATGCTCGCGGGGCCCCGTGGCTCTCAGCCGCAGCCGATCAGCGCCCATGTCTGCACGGCCTGTGGCCACATCGAGCTCTACGGGCCCCAGCCGATCAGCGATGGCGTTGCCGCTGATGAGAAGACCACCGCGC
Organism: Chloroflexaceae bacterium; assembly: GCA_034429295.1. GTDB lineage: Bacteria > Chloroflexota > Chloroflexia > Chloroflexales > Chloroflexaceae > OHK40. The sequence goes on along the minus strand of DAOUGF010000407.1, from coordinate 7,591 downwards.
CCGCCGAGGTCGCCACGGCGCCGGCAGCGCCCACCGAGCTAGAGGCCGGAACATAGCGTTGCCCGGTCAGGTCTACACGCAGGATGAGCAGAGCTGACGCCGGGAGCGCCCCAGCGACGCCTGACAGCGAAGGAGTCCAGCACATGCAAGCCCAACCGGAACAGTCGGAGCGCGGTATCGCCTGGGAGCGCTCGCGCATGGATCGCCTCGTTACCCAATACCAGATCGGCAGCATCGTCCCTGTACGCGGCCGCCCGCTCGACATCGATCTGGTGAGCCGCCTCTGGCTCTGCCTGCGCCGCGAGGGCTACGGCCAGACGATCCAGGAGCAAGCTGAGAGCGAATAAGGTTAAGAGCACGACAGAACGCCCCGCTCGCCTGGCGAGCGGGGCGTTCTGCTGCCGATCGGCAGCTCGTCCGTACCAAGAATCGCCCCCTCGCCTGATGTAGACGAGGGGGCGGAGAAGTGTTCCCGTCGCGCGGCGACGGTTAGCGTACAGCTCCGCGGCGGAAGAGGTTAACGATCGCGAGAAGGATGACAGCGCCGATGAAGGAAACGATTAGCGAGCTGAGGCTGAAGTCGCCCTGATTGATGTTGCCGCCGCCGATGCCAAGGAGGCTGAACAGGAAGCCGCCGAGGAAGGCGCCGACGATGCCAACGACGATGTTGAGCAGCGCGCCCTGCTGGGCGTCGGTGCGCATCACGAGGCTAGCGAGCCAGCCGATCAGGGCGCCGAACAGGAGCCATAGGATGAAGTTGATCATGTGTTCCCTCCTAAGAGAACCTGGTGGATGTTGATGGCCCGGCCTGTCCGGGCCCGCTCACCGTATCTATATGCAGGTTCCGTGCCAGCGTGAGGCTCTGGGGGCAGCTATCGCCCCCAGAGTCTTCTATTTCTAGCGAAGGCCGCGGGCCTTCTCCCAGCCGTAGCGGATCGCGTCCTTGAATTCCTCCCAGCTGCCGCGGGCGTCGCGCTCCCAGGCCTGGCGGGCGTCGCGCTCGGCGACCGTCCAGCTATCGTGGCTGTGGCTGCGATCATTGGCCAAATCGAAGCCGAACTTATAACCGGGCTTGTAGTAGTCGTAGGGCCGGCCGCCCGCCCCGGTGAGGGAGTGGTAGTGGGCGAGGAAGTCGTTGTCGTAGGTCTCAAACGAGCGCTGGCCGCGGGCGAAGTCGGGCTCCCTGGCGCTGGCGTCATCATCCCGCATGCCGCGGGCGAAGTCGCCGTGGTGCGGCGTACCCGGCAGGTCGTGGGCCACGCGGTCCCGCTCGCTCACGCTATCGCCGTGCATGCCGCGGGCGAAGTCGGGCTCAACAGGATCGGCGGCCTCCTCGCGCATGCCGCGGGCGAAGTCGCCGTGGGCCGGCAGCTCATCCCCGCTGTCGCGCGGAGTCTCATCACGGTTGTAGATCCGCACAGCCGAGCCGCCCGGCTCGCTGGCGGCGCGGCCGGGCTGCTCCGAGCCGCTGCCGGCGCGCATGTTACTCATGGCGCCCCCCATTTCGTCGGCGCCTGCGTACTGCTGGCTGCGTATACTGCTCTCGCTCATCAGATCCTGGCGATCGCTCATCGCAGTATCGCCGGCGGTGGTGTTATAGCTCTCGCCGCGGTAGGCCCTGTTGGCGGAGGGATCGGCCGGGCCCGGCTCGCCGGTGCGAGTATCCACGGGGGTGCGGAAGTTGCGCTCGTCGTCGGCGACAAACTCGCTGAAGGCCTCGGGCTCGTGCTCCCGCGGCTGCTCGTGGCCGCTGGCGTAGCCCCTGCTGTCCTTCACCCGCTCGCCGGTGCGGTCAACGTTGGTGTAGGCTGGGTCAACCACCTGGCGATCAACGTCGGCCAGGCTCTCGTCGGGGAAGGCGTCCTCGCGACGGATGCGCGGGTCGGTGCTCTGGGCCCGCATGGTCGCGTCGGTGGCGATCGCCGGGTCGTCCCAACCGCTGGCGCGCCACTCGTCGGCGCGGCGGCCTATGTCGATGGCGCCGTTGCGCAGCATGATCTCGCGCACATCGTCGGCCTCGACATCGGCGGCGTTCACGGTAAGCAGAGTGCCGCCGCGGCGCACACCCTCCACATAGGCCCGCGCATCCTCCTCGGGCACGCCGGCGCCCATCAGGCCGCCGAGCAGGCCGCCCGCTGCCGCGCCGATTCCTGCGCCCAAGGCCGTCGCGCCCGCGGCCGCGGTGATCGTGCCGATGGCGCCGGCGAGCGGGCCGGCGGCGAGCACCGGGCCGATCCCGGGGATCACCAGCAGGCCGGTGCCGACAAGCAGGCCGAGGGCGCCGCCTACCAGCGAGCCACCCACCGCGCCAGCGCCCGCGCCCTCGGCTGCGCCCGAGGCGGCGCCAATCTCGCGCTCGTACTCGGCCGAGCGCTGCTCGTCGCGGGACACAAGGCTGATCGCGTCGCGGGCAATCCCGAAGCGCATCAGATCTTCAACTGCGCTCTGAGCCTCGCCGAACGTGTCGAAGAGGCCAATAATGGTCCTGGTCATGGTCTGCCTCCTGTTAGGAAGAGCGACACAACGCTGTGCCGCCCGGCTCTCCGGTGGCGGCGAGGCCGACGCCGGATGTTTCAGAGAAGAGCTTGCAGGATGCGTGCCACCCGCGCCGGTGAGGCTCTGGAGCGGTTTCGGGTATACTAGGCCCGTACAGCGTAATCCGTAGCCAGTAGTCCGTGCCGCGAGATCCTCACAAAGCCAGAGCTACGCGACATGGCCAAAAAGGGACGACCGACCACAGTCGAGCAGGCTGCAGATGGTCGTCGGTGGTCGGTCGTCAGTCGTCGGCGGTCCCATCCGCCCACGAGGTCTGGCTGAGCTGTACCAGGCGCACTGCCGGCCCGGAGTAGCTGGAGCAGCCGCCGTGACCACAAGAGCCCTCGCCATCAACTCCCAAGGCGTCGAGTACGATTTCGGCAACGGCGCCGGGATCTTCGATCAGACCTACAGCGTGCCGGAGGGCACCATCCTCGGCATGATCGGCCCGTCGGGCTGCGGCAAGACCACGACCTGCCGCGTCGCCCTCGGCCTGCTCGTCCCCCAGAAGGGCTCGATCTCTACGCTCGGCCGCGACCCTTCTCGCTTCAGCCCCGAGGATCGCGAGCGGATCGGCTACATCCCCCAGCAGTTCGTGCTCTATCCGCGCCTCAGCGTGGCCGAGAACGCGGCCTTCGTCGCCTCGCTCTACGGCATGCCCTCCCGCCAGGTGCGCGATCGTCTCGACGAACTGTTGCGCTTTGTAGACCTGCAGGATGCGCGGGATCGCCTCGGCCAGAACCTCTCCGGCGGCATGCAGCGCCGCCTGATGCTCGCCGGCGCGCTCATGCACGACCCGGCGCTGCTCTTCGCCGATGAGCCCACCGCCGGGATCGATCCGGTGCTGCGGGCCCGCTTCTGGGAGTACTTCCGCCAGCTCCGCGACCAGGGCCGCACGCTGGTGGTGACCACCCAGGTGGTGAGCGAGGCGGCCTATTGCGACTTCGTGGCCGTGATGCGCAAGGGCCGCATCCTCGCCGTGGATACGCCCGAAAATCTGCGCCGCCAGGCCCTCGGCGGCGAGATCATCGACGTGACGCTCGCCGACCCGGCGGATCTGCCGCGGGCGCTTGAGGATCTGCGGCGCTGGCGCAGGCGCGACGCCGACGGCGAGAAGGTGGTGAAGGCCGCCCGCCCCTCCCCCAACGGCGAGGCCGATATCCACGTGATGGTCGACGACGCCCGCGAGTGGCTGCCCGAGGTGCTGAACCGTCTGGAGAACCTGCGCCCGCGGATCGTGGTGGCCGCCGCCGCGCCCCTCGAGGTGAGCTACGACGAGGTGTTCATCAAGATCATGCAGCAGGACGAGCAGCGGCAGGAGGCGGCCTGATGGCAGAGACGCCGCTCGCCACCCATGAGGACGCCCCCGCGGGCGCAACGCGGCGCCGCCCTGCCGCCTGGCGCCGCTGGCTCATCCGTGTGCGGGCCTACTTCCTGAAAGAGGTCAATGAGATCCGCCGGCAGCCCCTGCTGATCCTCAGCTTGATCGTCGGGCCGCTGCTGGTGCTCATCCTCTTCGGCGCAACCTACGTCAACAGCACGCCCCGCATCCGCACCGCTGTGGTGCTGCCGCCCGGCGGGCTGGCCGTCGTCGATGAGGCGCTGATCCGCAGCCTGATCGGCGCCAACTTCGACCTGCGCGCGATCACCGACGACCGGGCGGCGGCTGAGGCCGACCTGGCCGCCGGCGAGCTTGACCTGTTGCAGGTGTTGCCGGCGAACCTCGCTGACGCGCTGAGCGGCGAGGCCAGCCCTCAGATCCTCTTCATCTCCAACGCGGTCAACCCGCTCACCGAGGGCTGGATCCAGTACCTGGCCTACGCCGAGATCAACGAGGTGAACAAGGTCATCCTCCGCGCCACCACCGAGCGGGCCCAACGCGAGGCGGCCATTGTTCACCTGCGGCTGCTCGACGCCGATGAGCTGGTCGCCCGGCTCCAGCAGGGCATTGAGACAGCCGAGCGCGAGGGCGCTTTGGAGGATCTGCGGACAGCGATCGACGCCCTCACCCTGCTCGAGGCCGCGCTGCCTCCCCAGGAGCTCCTGGCGGCCCAGGGCGGCGAGCTGGCGCTGCTGCGGGAACGGGTTGCGAACCTCAAGGCGACTCTGACGACGGTCGAGCGGGCCGTCAGCGACGGCACGCTGCACGAGCACCTGATGGAGCTCGCCAACGCTCGGCAGGAGCTCAGGGCCGTCAACGGCACGCTCGAGCTCTTTGTGGGCACCTCGCCCGACAAGATCGTCTCGCCGGTGAGCCAGAGCTACACCAACATCCGCGGCAGCGCCTACTCGGCGGTGGTCTACTACGCGCCGGGCGTGCTGGCGCTGCTGGTGCAGCACACGGCGATCACGCTGGGCGCCCTGGCCCTGGTGCGCGAACGGCTCATGGGCGCCTTCGAGGTCTTCCGGGTGGCGCCGGTGAGCCTCACCCAACTGATGATCGGCAAGTACCTGGGCTACACGCTCTTCATCGCCCTGGCCGCCATAGCGCTGATCGCGGCCCTGGCGTTGGTCGGGGTGCCACCGCCCGGCGATTGGCCCCTCTTCGCCGCCATGCTCCTGCTGCTGATCGTGGCCTCGCTCGGTGTCGGTTTCCTGATCTCTAGCCTCTCCGGCTCCGATAGCCAGGCCATCCAGCTGGCGATGATCTCGCTGCTGCTCTCGATCTTTTTCAGCGGCTTCTTCATTGCCCTGGAGAGCTTCGCGTGGCCGGCGCTGCCGGTGGCCTACAGCATCCCTATGACCCACGGGCTCGCCGGTTTCCAGCGCCTCATGCTGTGGGGCATCGCGCCCTCGCCCTGGAGCTGGCTCGGCCTCGGCGTGATCGCCATCGTTACCTTCATGCTCGTGGTGCTGCTCACCGGGCGGCAGCTGCGGCGGGCGTAGGCCGTACGGCCGCTAGTTCGTCCGCAGTGCGTCGATCGGCGAGAGCCTGCTGGCGCGGATGGCCGGGTAGATGCCGGCGATCAGGCCGACCACGGAGGCGAAGGCGAGGGCGAGCACCACAGCTTGGGCGTCGATCAGCAGGAAGGGGGCGATCCCAGAGCCGGGGATGAGCAGCTGTATGGCCACGGCGCCGAGGTTCACCAGGAAGGCGGTGATCAGCACGCCGGCCAGGCCGCCGATCAGGCTCAGGGCGACAGCCTCGACCAGGAACTGCTGCATGATGTCGCTGCGCCGCGCGCCCACGGCTTTGCGCAGCCCGATCTCCCGTGTGCGCTCGGCTACGCTCACCAGCATGATGTTGGCGATGCCGATGCCGCCAACCAGCAGGGCGATGCCGCCGATCACGCCTAGGAAGGCGGTGATGCCGACCAGCACGTTGTTGTTGGCCTCGGCGAACTGCCGGAAGTCCTGGAAGCTGAAATCGTTGCCATGCTCCGGCCCGAGCTTATGGCGGCTGCGGAGCAGGCTCACAACGGCGGCCTGCAGCGCGTCCAGCTGCGTCACATCCTCCGCATAGATCGTCGCCTCGCTCACCTGCACGCTGCCGAGGGCCGCCTCGGGGAAGAGCCGGTCGCGAGCCACGCTGATCGGTACCACCAGGTTGCCGCCGCCGAAGAAGAAGCTGTTCTCCTGGGAGTAGACACCCACCACCCGGAAGCTCAGCCCGCGCACGGTGAGCGCCCGGCCGAGGGGCCGCCCGTCAGGGAAGAGTTGCTGGGCCAGGAAGAGGTCGAGTACAGCCACCCGCGCTCGCTCCGCCACGTCCTGCTCCGTGAGGAAGCGGCCCATCGTCAGCTCCATGTTCGGCCGCAGGAAGCCAGGGTCGGCGCCGATGATGTTGCCGTAGGCGATCGCGGGGCCCGCCCGCAACTCACCGCCGCTGATGTAGCGGGCCGTCACCTCGCGCACGCCTGGCAGCGCGGCGATCGCCTCGATGTCGGCGGCGGTGAGCCTGGGCTGCTCGGCTGGTATCGGGGCCGCGCCCATGTAGTCGGGCTGGGCCAGCAGGGTGAGCGCGTCAGTCTCCAGGCCGGCGAACTGGTTCTGGGCGAAGCGCTGGAAGCTGTTGCCCACCGAGAGTAGGGTGCTCACCGCCGCGATGCCGATGGCGATGCCGAGGGTTGCCAGCAGCGTCCGCAGCTTGTTGCTGAGCAAGCTGTTCAGCGCGATGCGCAGCGCCTCGTAGAGCTTCATCCTACCGCCCCCACCATTCCCGGCGGCCCCTCCAGGGGCGGGAGGGTCGGCATGATCACCTCGTCGCCCTCGGCGAGACCGCTGAGGATCTGCACCCGATCGCCGCTGATGATGCCGAGCTCAACGGGCACGAGTTCGCCCACCGGCTGGCCGTCGGGGCCGATTTCGCCGGTGGCGCGGCGCACCTGCGGGCCGTCCGGCCCCTCCTCGATCGCCTGGAGCGGCACGCTCAGCACGTCGCGCACGCCGACGATCTCGATATTCGCCGTGACCGCCATGCCCACCCGCAGCCGCTCATCGCCGCCGGAGAGCCCGATCTCCACCGGGTAGAGGCCACCGAGGGCGCCGCCGAAGGGCATGCCGAAGCCGCCCTGATTCTGCGTGCCGTCATCGGCCGGCAGATCGCTCACGAGCAGCAGCTCGCCCTCGAACGTCTCGCCCGGCACCGAGTCCACGCTCACCAGCACCTGCTGGCCGGCCTGCACCCGCGCCACGTCCTGCTCCGTCACCTGGCCGCGGATGAGGAAGCCCCGCAGGTCGGCGATGCTCACAGCATCTTCGGCGGTGGTGAGGGTGCCGGGCTTGAGGGTGATGTCGGTGACGGTGCCGGCGATCGGGGCGGTGAGGGTGGCGGCGTCGAGGTCGGCCTCGGCCTCGGCGAGGGCGGCACGGGCCTGTTCGAGGGCAGTGCGGGCGCGCGCCAATTCCACCGGGTCGGGGCCAGCCTTGAGCTTCTCCTCGGCCGCTATGGCCTCGAGCAGCGCGGCCTCCAGCTCGGTGCGCCGGGCCGGCCGCTCGGGGTTGTCCACCAGGTCGGTGTAGTTCTTCTCGGCCTCGGCGAGGGCGGCGCGGGCCTCGAGCAGCGCGGCCTCGACGCCGCGGGTGCGGGCGAGATCGTAGGTGCGCTGGGCGTCGG
>DAOUGF010000406.1:0-13811 GCA_034429295.1 Chloroflexaceae bacterium | reverse complement strand
TTGTAGGCCTGCAGCATCTTGTGGATCTCGGCCTCAAGGCGCTCCTCGACCATCAGCTCGTCGGTGATGATCTCGGCGATAGCGAGACGCAAGGCGCTGTCATCGCTACGAAAGAGCACGCCATCGGTGTCGGCGAGCACGTCGACGAGGCTGGCAGAGAGGGCTTCGATCTTTTCAGGTGAGAGCTTCATCGTCGCTCCTATGGTTGCTGGTGGTGGATACCGGGAGAGCCTTATGCATACTCGCAGCCTTGGGGCCACCTCGCGCGCTTCTGTCAGGGGTAAGCCCTGGCTTTGATCTGGCGGCGGAGGGCATGCAGCTCTTCGATGCGTTCCTCCGGCAGGCGGATCGGCGAGCCGAGTAGATGGGCTGCGTGGAGGATGCGGGCGCAGTGCTCGAGCTGTTCCATCAGGAAGTAGGCGGCGGTAGGCGTCGCGGCGAGGGTGAGGCCGCCGTGGTGGGAGAGCATGAGCGCATCGTGGTCGGCCACGAGCGCATCGATTGCCGCGCCCATCTCGGCGGTGCCGGTGCGGGCGTACGGCGCGGTGGGTACGGGGCCGAGGGCGAGCAGCGCCTCGGGCAGTAGGGGTTCCTCCATGCTGATGCCGGCGAGTGTGAGTGCCACCGCCGTGGGCGGGTGGGCGTGGACACAGGCGGCAACGTCGGGCCGGCGATGGTAGACGTGGAGGTGGAGCAGCTGCTCGGAGGATTGGCGCAGGCCCGGCCCGGCGCGGAGCAGCTGCCCATCATGGTCGATCACCACCAGATCCTCGGGGCGCAGCTCACCCTTGCAGAGGCCGGCCGGCGTGATGAGGATGGTATCGTCCGGCAGACGGGCGGAGATATTGCCATCGCCCGCGGCGATCAGGCCGCGCTGGTAGAGTCGCCGCCCAACCTCGCAGATCTCCTGGCGGAGCCGGTTCTCGGCATCGTCGAAGGTGCCCATAGCCTGTTTGCCTTACTGGCGACTGATCGTCGCCCGAAGCCGCCGGGCGAGGAGCAGCGCGAAGAGACCCCAGCCGAGCCAAGCCAGGATGGCGCGGCTGAAGCGGGTGAACAGGAGCCCGGTGAGGAGCAGCCCACGGGCAACGCTCACGGAGAGCCGCTTCCAGAGTGCCACCTGCGGCTCAGCCTCCCAGTTAATCTGGCCGATCCGCGGCAATAGCCCCCGCTCCAGGCAGCCCTCGAGTGAGTCGACATAAATAACGTCGGTGTGGTGGGCCGCGAGGATAAGATCGCGCTCGAGGGCTTCCCAGGTGAGCGGCGGGAGCGCATCGCCGGCGTCACGGGCGCCATGGGCGCCGATAGCGCCTACGGCGATCCCATCGGCGTTGGGGCCGTAGCTGCTGATCAACGCTCCGCCGAGATCGTGATCCAAGGCCTCCACGGGCACGCTGCTATAGCACATCAACACCTCGACATCGGCGGGCAGATCGACGATATCGAGCGTGCGCTGGGCGAGCGTAGTGCCGGCGCGGCGGTCGTCGGCCAGGATGGGAAGCTGGTAGGTATGCACCTCGTAGCCGTCGTGATGGATCTCGGCGATCAGATCGCTGTACGCGGCGCGGGCGGCAGGGAAGAGGGTGTTCTCGTGGGCCTGCCAGATGCGCCGGAGGATGTGGCGACCACCCCAGCGGCGCAGATGATCAAGGATGCTGGCAGGCGGGCCGATATCGAGGCCGACCGCGTTGAAGACCAGGTTGTACGCGCGGGCCCAGGCCGCGAACGCGTGATAGCGCTCGATGGCCTGAGGGTAGTTTTGCAGGTTGAGCCAGAAGCCCTCGGCGGGCGCGAGGAGCAGCCAGGCGACGAGGGGCACCCTGTGCTGGTTCAGGAGCCGGACCGCGGCAGCGGTGGCCGCATCTAGATCGCGGGTGGCGAGAGCGACGCCGTAGCCGTTCGCGGTGAGCAGCGGCAGGAGCTGGGGCCCAGCCAGCAGGCGCCCTAGCGCAGCGCCATCCAGCTCGCAGAAGAAGAACAACTGCGGGCGGCCCTGGAGCGAGGAGATCGACTCGGTTGGTGTGATAGGCGCTTGCACTGGCCACGGCGGTGCTATGGCGCGGGCCGTCCGCGCTCGCCCATATTATACACCGCCGTGGATGGAGGGCAGGGGCCGTGGCTCAGTTGGAGCAGCTGCGGGAGCTTCGGGAAGCGGTGGCTGTCGCCTTGTCTAGCTTCCAGACAAGCGGGTTCCCGTCGAAGACGACGCTAAAGAGCGCGTTCGGATAGTAGTCGCTGCGACCGGGCGGGAAGAAGGTCGGCTGGCCACGATCGATCGGCCCCGGCGAGAACCGGTTGGCGGGGCCGATCTCGAGCTCGATCGCGCTCTGGGTTGTGTTGCGATAGCCGAAGTACGCGATATAAACGTCATCGCTGACCTGCGCCACACACTCGAGGATCGGGCGCAGCGCCGGTACGTCCGGCTCAGGCGAGTTGGTGGCGGTGGGCCGCGGCGTGTCGGTGGGCTCGGGCGTGGGAGAAGGCTCGAGCGTAGCCGTGGCCGTAGGCTCAGGCGTGCTGGTCGGCTCGGGCGTGCTTGTGGCCGTAGCCGTGGCCGTGGGGATGCTGGTGGCTGTGGGTATCGTTGTGGCCGTGGCCGTGGGCACCGGCGTATTGGTCGGGGCGACCGTCGGCGCATCGATCGGCGGCACGGGAGTGCTGGTGGGCAGCGGCGTGCTAGTGGGCAGCGGCGTCTCCACAACTGCCGTGGGCGCCGGCTGAGTGGGCACGGCCGTCGGGATGCGGCTGGGCGCGGTCGTCGGGATGCGGCTGGGCACAGCCGTACGCACCGCCGAGGGCGTGGGGCTCAAGACGGGCGCGGGTGCGCTCTGAGCGGTGCGGGTGACCGTTGGCGGCGGAGCGCCCGGCACGGGCGGAGCCGCCGGCGCGCCGGGCTCGTCGGTGGGGGCGCGGATCGGCGTAGCGACCGGGGCGGGAGAGACGGTGCGCTCCGGCGCTGCGCCACCGGCGGGCGGGCTCCCTCCAGCCTGGATCGACTCCGGTGTGGCGCTCGGCGCGGGAACCACAGCGGCGCTGTCTACCTCTGGCTCGGCGGGGAGCTCATCGATCAGCACGGCGACCTCATTGGCGGCGTGCTCGATCACCTCTGCTGCGGGCTCATCCGCTGGGGCGGCGCTGCGCAAGTCAGACTCGGCGCGCACGAGGAGCCGGCCGATACGCGCCATAGCCCGCTCACGCACCTCAGGGCTGGCCGAGTTGAGGGCGTTGCGGGCCTCGAGAATCTGAGAGTTGAGTCGCTCGACTGTCTCGGTGATATGACCCGGATCGGCCTGCCCGCGCTCGGTGAGGGCGCCGAGCTCGGCCACCCGACGCTCGACGCTGGCGGCCACAAGCTGCGCCCGCCGGTCCGGGTCGGCGGCGAGGCTGATGCGAGCCTGCTCGGAGAAGAGCTTCCAACCGTAGAGATAGTCGCCGGGGAGGCTGCTGGAGGCGGCGGCATCCACCGTGTAGAAGGTCATGAAGCAGATGATCAGCGCGCTGAGGGCGAGGCTGGCCATGCGGGGAGCACCGCGGCTGAAGAGGCCACCCGAGAGCGACCGGAAGAAGGCGCTGATGCGGCCGAGCAGCGTCTCGCGGCGGGCGTAGCTGGCGCGGGCGAGCTCCTCGATTTCGCTGCGGCCGGAGGCGAGCCACTGCTCCAGGGAGGGCGGCAGATCGGCGCTGGCCTGGCGCTGGATGGCCGCGGCCGTGCGCAGCATCGGCTCGAGCTCCGCGGCGTGCTCCGGGTAGGCGCTAAGGCACTCCTCGATGCTTGCGCCTTTGCGCATGCGCTCGAGGGCCTCGTCGAGCTGTTGTGTGAGATCGGGGCGCACGTCAGTCTCCAGCCCGCGACTCGAACGGCGAGACCGGGACGACCAGTGGCCTGGCGATCTCGCGCTCAACCAGCGTGATCTGGCGCTGGTAGCGGCCATCTGGACGGCTGGTTACAGGCGGCGCGGCGGGGCGCGCGGGCTCCTCAGCCTCGCGGTTGAGGATTCGCTGGAGACTCTGGAGCGCGCGGTGCTGGATGGCTTTCACCGCCCCTTCGGTGCGCCGGAGCATCCCGGCTATCTCGCTGTTGCTCATATCGGCGAAGAAGCGCAGCGCGAGAACCTGCTGCTGGTCGGGCGTCAGCTGGCCGAGGGCCTGCTGCAGCGCCACCCGCTCGGTGATCACACGTGCGCTATCCTGGCTCTGCTGATCGATCAGGTCATCGCGGGAATCGAACGGAGTGGCGACGATGCGGCGACGGCGCTGATAGCTGTAGAGGACGTTGGCGGCGATCGTGTAGAGCCAGCCGAGGAAGGCCTTCTCGTCGCGGTACTCGAAGCGCTCGATGCCGTTGATGATTTTGATGAAGACCTCTTGGGTTAGATCCTGGGCGAGCTCGAGCTCGGCAACCCGCAGCTGAATATAGCGCAGCAGCTGGCTAGCGTAGCGGCCGTAGAGCTCGCTGATCGCCGTTGGGTCGTGGGTTTTGGCGCGATGGATGAGATCGCGCAGCTCCTCCGACGGGCTCATAGGACGCGTTTCAGGCTCCGCGAGCCTCGCGACAGCTGAACTGCTGCCGTCGTTACTATAACGTTAAACGAGGCTCGAACGTTGCGCCTGCCGATAGCGTGAGACGCCAACCTGCTCGATAGCTCCGTGGGAAGCATGCAACGACGGGGGAGCCATCGCATTATACCGAGGACGCATCAGTTCTGAAAGAGGAAAAAGGGAAGATTAGCTTACAGTTGCGTCATCTTTACCCTCGCGCTATACTGGCGCGGCCGGAAAACTGTGCGACGAACCATCGTAGATGATAGATAGATAGAGAATAGGACTGAGCCCATGAAGATTGCAATCATCGGCCTGGCGAATAGTGGCAAGACCACTGTCTTCAACGCACTCACCCGCGGCACGGCCGAGACGGCAGCCTACTCGTCGGGGCAGATGGAGCCGAACCTGGCGATGGTGAAGGTGCCCGATGAGCGGCTCGAAGTGCTGGCGCAGATCTTTAAGCCGAAGAAGGTTACCTACGCCGATGTGCAGTACGTGGATGTGGCCGGGATCAGCGGCGGCGGCCGGCAGGGCGGCGGGCTCGCCCCAGCGCTGCTCAACTATATCGGCGGCGCCGACGCGCTGCTGCATGTGGTGCGGGCCTTCGATGACCCCAGCGTCCCCCATCCCGAGGGCTCGGTGGATATGAAGCGCGACATCCAAACGGTGGATCTGGAGCTGGCCTTCTCGGATTTGGCGATCATCGAGCGGCGCCTGCAGCGCCTGAACGCCGAGATCGGCAAACTCGCTAGCAAGGAGAAGGAGCTCAGGATCGCCGAGCGGGATTTGCTGCTGCGGCTGCAGAGCGCCCTGGAGGCCGACCAGCCGATCCGCAGCCTGGAGCTGAGCGACGAGGAGGAGCGGCTGATCCGCGGCTATCAGTTCCTCACCGCCAAACCGCTGCTGCTGGTGCCGAATATCGATGAGGCGCAGCTGGCCTCCCCGCCGCAGGTGGAGTACCCGCAGCAGCGCAGCGCTGTGGTGCCGCTCTGTGGCAAGATCGAAGCTGAGCTGGCGCAGCTGGACGACGCCGACGCGCGATCATTTATGGACGACTTGGGCATTAGCAAGCCGGCCCGCGACCTGGTGATCCAGCGGAGTTACGAGCTGCTCGGGCTGATCAGCTTTCTCACGGCTGGTCCCGATGAGGTGCGCGCCTGGACGATCCGCCGTAATACCCCGGCGGTTGAAGCGGCCGGCGCCATCCACTCCGACATCCAACGGGGCTTCATCCGCGCTGAGGTTGTGGCCTACGACGATCTGATCAGCGCTGGGGATATGAACGCCGCAAAGAAGGCGGGCGTGGTGCGGATGGAGGGGAAGACCTACATCGTGCAGGATGGGGATATCTGCCACTTCTTGTTTAATGTGTAGCGTGGGTGTTTGGATCGCGAAAGACGCGAAATGCCGCGTTACGAAGTGGCGCGCAGCGCTTAAAACGCGAACGCGAAGGTTCGAACGTTCGTTACGAAGAGGCGCGAAGCGCTTAAGGGAAGACGCGGAACGAAGTGGCGCGAAGCGCTTAAGAAGCGCGCGAAAGGGTTAGGTGTTGAGCTCGGCGCGGGCCTCGTCGAGATCGATTAGCTGGGCGGGGCCGGCGATGCGCCCGCGGATCGTCTCGAGGCCGAGGCCGAGCTTGGCGACAGCGGCGACTACGGCCTCCTCGTGATCGCGGTGGGTGATCAGCACCGCGGTGGGGCCGGTGTCGGTGCTGGCGTAGACGGGAGCGCCGTGGGAGCGCAGTTCGTCGCACATGCGGAAGATGGCGATGTTCTCGGGCTCCCAGCCGATGAGTTTGTGCTCCCGTGAGCCGGACATGGTCACGCCGTGGAGGCGCATGCTGTCGAGCTCGGCGAGCTGGCCGATCAGGCGCCAGTCGCCGCGGCGCGCCGCCTCGATACACTCGATGATCTCCTCGCCGCGGGAGAGCATCCAAGCCTTGAAGAGGCTGCTGTTGGGCGCGTCGTGGTGGGCCTGCTCGGTCCGCAGGCCCACGCGGGAGTCGATCGGCACGGTGATGAGGCGCACGTCGGCGAGTTGGTCGGCATCGTCCAAGCGCACGGCGAAGCTGTCCTCGTGGGCGATGCCGGGGTAGGAGAGCCAGAGGGCGAGGCCGCCCGCCGCGGAGCGGCAGCCTGAGCCAGCGAGGAGCCGGGCCAGGGCGCTGAGGAAGCGGGTGTTGGCGACGAGCCCTGGCCCGTAGAGGGCGCCGACCGCCGCGGCGGCGAGCGCGGCGGAGCCGGCGGCGCTGGTGCCGAGGCCCTTCCCCGCCACGCGCGACTTGAGGATGTTGCGGGTGGTGACGCGGGCTGCGGTCCGCACGCCGCCCAGAGATCGTACGGCGTCGAGGGTCTGGCTGATACGCTCGAGCTCGCGGCCCTGGGCCGGCCGCCCGCCGATCGTCGCTACGTCGGCTGGCAGGCGCGGGTCGAACTCCACGAGCGTGACGGTGCTGGCAGCGTCGTTGTTGAGGGAGATGCTGGGCAGGAAGGCGATGCGGCGCTGCCAGTCGGCCAGGCCGTGGTACTTGAGCACGCCCTGCATGGGATAGGCGCGGGCCGCGGCGATGCCGCGCTCGTTGGCGGGGGGGAGCGAGGTAGGATAGGGCTCAGGGACCAGGCCGCGCTCAGCCAGGGCCCGCAGGATGCGCTCGTTGGCGGCGCGCATCGGGGCGACGGTGTCGGCGAAGCTTTCGGGGAAGGTGGTGGGGGTCATGGGGGCTGTTTGGATCGCGAAAGACGCGAAAGGTGGCGATAAACGCGAAACGAAGGTTCGAACCTTCGAAAGGGAAGACGCGAAAGAAGGCGCGAAAGAAGACGCGAAAGTTCACCGCCGCTCGTAGTTAGGCGCTTCCTTGGTGATGGTGATGTCGTGGGGGTGGCTCTCGATCTGGCCGGCCATGGTGACGCGGATGAGGCGAGCGTCGCGGCGGAGCGCCTCGATATCCCGCGCGCCGACGTAGCCCATGCCGGCGCGGAGGCCGCCTACGAGCTGGAAGACGGTGTCCCGCAGGGCGCCCTTGAAGGGGACCATGCCCTCGATGCCCTCGGCGACGAGCTTGCGCGTCTCCTTGACGTTGGTCTGGAAGTAGCGGTCGCCGCTGCCGCGGGACATCGCGCCGATCGAACCCATGCCGCGGTAGGTCTTGTAGCTGCGCCCCTCGTAGAGGATCGTCTCGCCGGGGCTCTCCTCGGTGCCGGCGAAGAGCGAGCCGATCATCACGCTGTGGGCGCCGGCGGCGATGGCCTTGGGGATATCGCCAGAGTACTTGATGCCGCCATCGGCGATGATAGGCACGCCAAGGCGCTCGGCGGCGCGGGCGCAGTCGGTGATGGCGGTGATCTGAGGCATGCCGGAGCCGGTGACGACGCGGGTGGTGCAGATCGAGCCCGGCCCCTGCCCGACCTTCACGCCGTCGACGCCGCGCTCGCAGAGGGCCACGGTGGCCGCGGCGGTGCTGACGTTGCCGGCGATCAGTTGCACGTCGGGGAAGGCCTCGCGCACCCGCAGCACCGCGTCGAGCACGCCTTGGGAGTGGCCGTGGGCCGTATCGATCGTCAGCACATCCACCCCGGCCCGCACGAGGGCGGCGGCCCGCTCCAGATAGTCGCCGCCGGCCCCGATCGCCGCGCCCACCCGCAGTCGGCCCTGATCGTCCTTGCAGGCGTTGGGGTGCTCGATCTGCTTCATGATGTCCTTGACCGTGATCAGGCCCGTGAGCTTGCCGTGGCTGTTCACGACGAGGACCTTCTCGATGCGGTGGCGGTGGAGGACCTCCTTGGCCTGCTCGAGGGTGGTGCCTTCTGGCACGGTGACGAGATTCTTGCTTGTCATCAGCTCGCTGATGGGGCGGGAGCGATCGTTCTCGAAGCGCAGGTCGCGGTTGGTGATGATGCCCACCAGGTCGCCCTCGGCGGTGACGATGGGGACGCCCGAGATCTTGTACTCGGCCATGAGGTCGAGGGCGTCGCCGACGCACTTGTCGGGGGGGAGGGTGATCGGGTCGGTGATCATGCCGCTCTCGGAGCGCTTGACCTTGCGGACCATCTCGGCCTGCTGCTCGAGGGGCATGTTCTTATGCACGAAGCCGATGCCGCCTTCGCGGGCGATGGCGATGGCGAGGCGATGTTCGGTGACGGTGTCCATGGCGGCGCTGACGATGGGGATGTTCAGCCTGATGGCGCGGGTGAGCCAGGTGCCGACATCGACCTCGGCGGGCAGAACCTGCGAGTGGGCGGGGATGAGCAGCACATCGTCGAAGGTGAGACCCTCGCGGGCGTACTTCTCGTCCCAGTTGATGCTCACGATGCTCCTCCTCATGTGACAGGTGGCAGTACGTCGCCGGCAGTTCGTGGTACAAAAAACCCCCGCGCTGGCTGGCGCGAGGGCGGGCGCCAAGTGAAGGTGCCGCAGGGCACCGACGCGGCGGGGCGTCTGCGGGGCGCTTGCTCATCGGCGAAGACGATGGCCCCCACTATACTGCTGCTTATGCGAGGCGTCAAATGGGGGGTGGTTTGGATCACGAAATACGCGAAAGGTAGCGAAAAACGCGAAAGTGAAAGCGCGAAGGTGCGAAAGGGAAGACGCGAAAGAAAAGCGCGAAAGGAGCGAAAGGTGAGGGAAATTCATGGCGATGTAAAACATCCATGCGTAAAAAGGCGCTTGAAGGGCAGGATCGGCGGCTGATTCCTGTAAAGAGAGCACAGCATTGGTGAAAAAATCATTATTTGTGAAAGGTGAACTGTAAAAAGCAGGGTTCTCACTGTTTGACATGAAGATAATCGGCCCGAAGACCCTCTTGACCGCCGGATGGCGTATGCTATGCTCTTACGTATTAGGGAATCGACAGCTATTCCTCGGAGCGAAGAGATGCACGCGCAAGCTGAGGTCGCCCAGCGGAGGGCGGGGTCGTTCTCGCCGGATGGAGACTCGCTGCTCGCGGAGTTACTCGGCATAGCGGTGGATGAGGTCGCCCGGCCGCCGTGGGCCGCGCCGGCGCGCCTGGCGCCGCTGCATCCCCGCTGCCGGCCCGCCCCTGTCTGGCCGGCGGCCCGACTTGTGGCGCGACGGCCGCTCGCCCTGGCGGCGGCTGCGCTGATCGCAGGAGGGCTGGTGACGATGAGCCTGGGCCCGGCGCCAGCGCGGGCCGCAGCAGCGCCGGTATCGGCGGCGGCGCCCGCGGCGCTCGCCCCGGCCCGGAGTACGCTGCATGGCCTGCGGGTCGCCGCGGCGTCGTCCGCCGCCGATGAGGCGCTGCTCAGCCGTCTGCTGGCCGCGCCGGTAGGGCGGGCCACCCCCGCCACCCTCCCCGCTTTTGAGTTTGCAGACGAGACGGCGGCCGCGCCCGCTGCGCCGGCCGATGTGAGCTTCACGACGGTGGCGGGGCTGCCCAGCGCCGCCTTCGATTACGCGCCCGCCGCCGTACAGCTGCCGGCGATCACCCTGGAGCAGCAACGCTCGCCCTACCCGCCCGACGCGCCCCCGCCGCCTGCCCCGCCCGTCCCAGTGACCGCGCAGAGCCAGCAGCCCCCGCCACCTCCCGGCTATGTACAGCCGCCAGGTTATCAGGATGGCGTGCCCTTCGGCGGGCAGCCCGGCGCGGTGCCCGCCGCGCGCCCGAGCCGCCCGGCCGGCGGCGCAAGCCCTTCCCCGCGCCCTGTGGTGGCGAGCACCCACACGGTGCGGGCCGGCGACACGCTCGCCTCGATCGCGCTGCATTACTACGGCAACGCCCGCTACGCTGACGTGATCTGGGGGGCGAACTACAACCTGATCGGCTCCAACCCGAACCTGATCTTCCCCGGCCAGCGCCTCGTGATCCCCGGCATCAGCACGCGCCCCGCCGCCACGGCGCCGCTGCCCGCCCGCGGCCCGATCGCCCAGCGCGCCTTCTACACCATCCAGCCCCGCGACTTCCTGCGCTGGATCGCTCAGCGCGCCTATGGCAACGAGCGCTTCTGGCCGGAGATCTATCACGCGAACCGGAATGTGCTCGGGCCCAACCCTGACCTGATCTATCCTGGGGTGCGGGTGTACATCCCGTAAATGAAAGAGAATTGAGCATTGAGAGGCCCTCAATGCTCAATTCTCGTTTTTTAGCCCTCCGGCCCGCCCACGCTCCACGAGCTCATGTAGTCGGGTTTCTCGAACTCCAGCGCCATTGTGGTGATATGGAGCGGGTTGAAGGTGTCCACCATCACGGCGAGCTCGGCCGTCTCCTTGGCCCCAATGCTGGCCTCGGTTGAGCCGGGCTGCGGGCCGTGGGGCAGGCCCGACGGGTGGAGGGTAATGTCGTGCTGGGTGATGCCGCGACGCGACATAAAGTTGCCGTCGCAGTAGTAGATCACCTCGTCGGAGTTGACGTTCGAGTGATTGTACGGCGCTGGGATGCCCTGGGGGTGATAGTCGAAGAGGCGGGGAACGAACGAGCAGACCACGAAGTTGTGGCCCTCGAAGGTCTGGTGGACGGGCGGGGGCTGGTGGATGCGCCCAGTGATCGGTTCAAAATCGTGGATGCTGAAGGTCCACGGATAGAGGTAGCCATCCCAGCCGACCACATCAAATGGATGGTGGTCGAGGATATGGCGGGTGATCTGGTCGCGGGCCTTGACATAGACCTCGAACTCGCCGGTCTCGGTGAAGGTTTCGAGAGCGACGGGCGCGTTGATGTCGCGCTCGCAGTAGGGCGCGTGCTCGAGGAGCTGGCCGAACTGATTGCGGTAGCGGCGGGGCGGCACGATCTGGCTCTTCGACTCGACAACGAAGAAGCGGGCCTCGGGGGTGTCGAGCTGCAGCTGCCAAGTGGTGCCGAAGGGGATAACGATGTAGTCGCCTGACTTGAACGGCAGACGGCCGAATTGGGAGCGGAGTGTGCCCTCGCCCTGCTGGGTGAACCAGAGCTCGTAGGCCTGCCCATTGCGGTAGAAGCGCTCCATGCTCTGAGTTGGGCGGCTCACGCCGAGGGTGACGTCGTTGTTGCCGAGGAGCGTGATGCGGGCGGCCACGGCGTCGCCGCCGGCAGGCACGTTGGCGGTGGCGAAGGCGCGGTGGCGGATCGGGCCGAAGTCGGCGTACTCGACCTTGGCCGGGCCGATCAGCTCGGTCTTCAGCACTCGCGGCGGCAGGAAGTGGTGGTAGAGAATGGACTGAATGCCGTGGAACCCCTCGAGGCCCATCACCTCCTCGCGGTAGAGGCCGCCCGAGGGCTTACGGAACTGAGTGTGGCGCTTGTGAGGGATGTCACCAAGCCGGTGATAGTACGTCATTGCGGAACCTCCATTGGTTACGCTGCTTCCATGCGACGGTGCATAGGGGCATTTTACCAGAGTCGGGGTGAGGGGAGAAGGAGAGGGGCGGCCCGTCGGGGCCGCCCCTCAGTGTTTTGGCGCGACCTATCTGTGGCGCTGCTCAGAGGCCGGCGGCGAAGGTGAGGGGGGCGAGTGCGGCCATCAACGCGTCCACGCTGATGCCGATGGGGGCGAGGAGCAGGTTGGGGAAGAGGCCGAAGGCGACGAGGGCGGCGCAGAGCACGCCGAGCAGGAGTCGCTCGCGGCCGCTCAGATCGGGGAGGGCCTGGCTGTGGGCCGGGTCGGCCTCGCCCATGAAGGCGATGCGGAACCAGCGCAGGGTATAGGCGGCGGCGAGGATCACGCCGACGGCGGCGCCGGTGGCGAACGGCCAGCCGAGGGTCGGGGAGAGAAGAACCCCCTGCATAATCGTGAACTCGCCGACGAAGCTCATCAGGCCGGGGAGGCCGGCGGTGGCGAGGAGGGCGACGAGGGCGAGGCCGCCGAAGGTGGGCATCAGCTTCCAGAGGCCGCCGAAGGCGCTCAGCTCGCGGAGTTCGCGCCGCTCGTAAAGCACCGCCACGATCAGGAAGAGGAAGGCCATCGTCAGGCCGTGGGCGACCATCTGGAAGATGGCTCCGTTGATGCCGATGGCGTTGAGTGAGAAGATGCCGAGGGCGATAAAGTTCATGTGGCTGATGGAGCTGTAGGCCACCAGACGCTGCATATCGCTCTGGGCATAGGCGACGATCGCCGCGTAGAGGATGCCGATCACGGCAAGCACACCGACGGCCGGGGCGGCCCAATCGGCGGCCTGAGGGAAGAGGCCGAGGTTGAAGCGGATCAGGCCGTAGGTGCCGAACTTCGACATCACGGCGGCCAGCATGATCGCCGCCGGGGTCGGCGCGGTGCCGTAGGCATCGGGCACCCAAGTGTGGAGCGGCCAGAGGGCTAGTTTGACGGCGAAGGCGGCGAAGAAGGCGCCGAAGAGCAGGCGCTCCGTCGCCGGGGTGAGGGTGAAGGCGCCGCTCCGCAGATCGGCCGTGATCCGGGCGAGGTCGAAGGTGCCTGGAAAGCCGGGGTTGGTGGCTGCGATGGCGTTGCGATGCAGCACATACAGGGCGATGATGCCGACGAGCATCAGCACCGAGCCGGCGAAGGTGTAAAGGAAGAGCTTGAGCGCCGCGGCGCCGCGGCCCTCACCGCCCCACATCCCGATCAGGAAGACGATCGGGAGCAGGGCCATATCAAAGAAGATATAGAAGAGCAGCATGTCCTGCACGAGGAACACGCCGAGAAAGGCGGTCTCCGCGAGGAGCAGCAGCGCGAGCATCGAGCGAGTGCGCTCGGCGAAGCGGCTCCAGGTAGCGGCCACGGCGAAGGGCGCGAGGAAGGCGGTGAGCAGGACGAGCCAGAGGTTCACGCCGTCCACCCCGACGATGTAGGCGGCGCCCCAAGAGGGCAGCCACTCGAGCCGCTCGACGAGCTGCAGCGACGAGTTAGGGGCGGTGGCGCCAGGGCCGGTGACAACGATAAGCGCCGCGCTGAGGGCGAGCGCAAAGGCCACGCCGGTGAAGGCGAGGGCAACCCAGCGGTGGAGGGCGGGGCGGCTGGCCGGCAGCGCGAAGAGGAGCAGCGCGCCCACGGCCGGAGCCCAGAGTAGGGTGGAGAGCAGCGGAAAACCCAGCGGATTCATACGCGTTCGCCAATCTTCCTTCAGTGGGCCCGGTGAGCCGCGACGGCCAGCGATGCGGGCCACAGGCGCAGCGATGCGTGAGAGCGCCTTCTGAGGCGCGAAGTGTATCATAAGACCCCCGGCGACGCAACGCGCCGCCCGCACGCTGACTGCGGGGCAGCGCCCCGCGCGTTTACCACCTGGGCGGTGGGTGGAGGAGCGAGCGGGCTCCGCCCCTCGCGCTCTCCGCTTGGCGGCGCTTGCCTTCTACCAATATCACCTGCACGGTGGGTGGAGGAGCGAGCGGG
>DAOUGF010000405.1:0-9273 GCA_034429295.1 Chloroflexaceae bacterium | reverse complement strand
CTGCGGGCGGTCGACGCGGGCCTGCGGGTGCCGGCCTGGCCTACCCTCGGTTGGCTCGGCCTGGTGGTCGGCCTGCTCTACGGGCTGGCGGCGATGCTGCAGGTGGGCCGCCGGGGGGCGCTGGCGCTGGCCGGCGGGGCGATCCTCGGCGCCGCGTACTGCCTCGCCGCCTACCGGCCGGCGCTCACCGTCTTCGCGCCCGCCCTCGGCCTGCTCGCCTTGAGCTGCGCGGCAATGGCGGCGCTCGCCTGGCCCCTACTGCGCGGGCGGCGAGAGGCCCTGCACATCCTCGCGATGGTGCTGCTGGCCTTCGCTCTGCGTATGGGCGGCATGCTCCACCCACAGGCTCTCTTCAGCGACCTCGGCTTCAACGCCAACAACCTGTTCGGCGTGACTCTGGGCCGGGTCTTTTTCACCGCGGGCCTGCCGAGCGACGCGGGCGGCGGCCAGGCCCCCTACCCGCCCGGGCTGTACCTGCTGCTCCTGCCCGGCCAGTTGCTCGCGGCCGGGGGCGAGGCCCGCCGTCTGCTCGTGCAGGGCGGCACGGCGTTGCTCGATAGCCTCACCATCGTGGCGATCTGGGCGTTGATGCGGCGGGCGGGGTTCGGGCAGCGGGTGGCCACCATCGCCGCGGCCTGCTACCTGCTACCCACGCCGGCCCTGGAGGCCTTCTCGATCGGCGAGTACGCCAACCTCGGCGGCCAAGCCCTCGCGCTGCCGCTGCTGGCGCTGCTGGCGCTGGGGGCAGCAGCGGCCACCGACGACCGACGACCGACGACCGACGACCGACAATGGGCTGTGCCGCTTGGGAGCCCGGCAGTAGTCCGTGGTTGGCCGTCAGTCGTCATTCTGGCCACTGCCATCGCCCTCGCCCTGCTCGGCCACTCAGGGGTGACACTCTCGGCGGGGGCCCTGGTGGCAGCGGCTTGGGCGCTGGCCTGGGCAGAGCGGCTGCGAGGTCGAATAGGCCCCGTGGACCCGCTGCGGCTCACTGTGGCGGCCGCGGGCGGGCTGGGCCTCGCCCTGCTGCTCTACTACAGCGCGCCGGCCTTCGTGGCGGCGCTCATGGAGCGTGGGGGCGGCGCGCAGGGCACCCCGCCGCTGCAGCTGCTCGCCGACTTCGCCCGCGCGTTGGCGGGGTTGGCTCCGCCGGAGGATCGGCGCGTGCCGCTGCCGCCCCTGATCGGCCCGGCGGCCCTCGGCGGCTTGGCCTTGCTGCTACGGCAGGGCCGGCCGCAGGCGGCGCCGTTGCGCGCCCTCCTCGTCGCCTGGTGGATAGGGACGCTGCTCACGTTGACGCTGCTCATCGTCGCCGATCAGGGTGTGCGCTGGGCGATCTTCCTCTACCCCGCCCTCTGCATCGGTGCCGGCATCCTCCTCGAAGCCATCTGGGGCCGCGGCGCCTTCGGCCGCCTCGCCGCTGCCGCCGCCCTCGCCGTGATCGTCGCCGCCGGCTTGCTGATCTGGATCGTGACGATCCGTGATTACATTCACGTGTGAGGGGTGGCTGCCCCGCGCGGATGTGGGGCGCTTACCCCCACGTCCCCGCGGGGCTCGCTTGGGGCGCTTGTCCTGTACCAGTGCTACCTGGGCGGTGAGCGTTCTGTGGGTGGCGCTTGCCCCCACACCCCCGCCAAAGGGGGCGATGCCCCCTTTGGAAACCCCCAAAGCCGGCGGTCGCCAGCGCCGACACGCCATCGCTGCATGCCCCTCTGCGCCGAGAGCGGGAGTCGCAGTGGCAGCCCGCCGGCAGTTGCCCCGCAGCTTCGCTACTCCCAGATTTACGGGTAGGAGCGAAGCTGTCGGGCATCTGGCGGGGTGTGGGGCGGCAGCGCCTGCAGCGGAAGCGAGGCGGCGGCGCCCTACTTCCGCCTCCAGCTCGCTATGTTCCAGGTGATCGGCGCCGTGGCGTCTGCCTGCACCCCGTGCAGCGTGGGGGTGACCAGCGTCAGGTCAACCCGCTGGAAGAGCGGCAATGCCGGCAACTCCTGGGTGAAGAGCTGCTGCTGCCGCAGGTAGGCCGCCTCCCGCTCCTCCTTGTTGAGCGAAGTGGTGGCGACGCGGATCGCCCGGTCGGCCTCGAAGAAGCACCAGCCGGGGAAGTTGTTGCCCGTCCAGGTATTGGTGGCGCTCGGCACGCCGGCGCAACTCCAGCGCTCCCAGCCCCGCGGGTCGGGGCCGGCGATCCAGGCGAACAGGGCTAGCTGGAAGGTTCGCCGGAAGAGCGGCCCCTCCTGGCTGTAGAGCGCTGTGGTCGGCATCTCCTGCACGGAGACGCCCACACCGAGCGCCTGCAAGTCCGCGGCGATGCGCTGGGCGGCGGCGAGGCGCAGCGGCGAGCTCTGGGTTGTCACCAGGCTGAGGGCCAGGGGCTGGCCGCCGTGCTCCCGCAGGCCGTCGCCGTCCGTGTCTACGATCCCGGCCTCGTCGAGCAGCCGCCTGGCCTCGTCGAGGTTATACGGGTAGCGGGTGAGCTCCTCGGGTGGCGCGGCGCCCGGCTGGCCCGGCACGATCCAGCTGTCGAGCACGGTTCCGTAAGGGCCGAGCAGTTCCGCCACCATGGCCTCGCGGTTGATGGCGTGGGCGATCGCCCTGCGCACGCGAATATCTTGCAGCGCCGGCACATCTAGGTTGAAGTCGAGGTGCTCCCAGATCGGGCTGGCCACGGCGCTCACCTGCAGAGCGCCGGCCGCGCTGTCCGCCTCGATCGCTGCGATCGCCTCGGGTGGCGGCTGCTCGATCACGGCTATGTCGAGGCTACCGCCCGCCACCGAGCTCTGCAGTAGCTCGATACTCTCGCGAAAGATGAAACTCACCGTCTCGATTGGGCCGGTCTCGCCCCGCCAGTGAGGGTTTCGCTCCAGGCGCAGGCTGCCCTGGTCGCGCCGGGCCACCATATAAGGTCCGTAGCTCACCGGCATCAGCGCGAAGTCGCTGGTGCGCAGCCCCGCCGGGTCGCTGCCCTCCAGCACGTGCCGCGGCAGCGGCGCCCAGAACATCGTGAGGTACGACGGGTCGGTGAAGTCGGGCTTGAGCACAGCCCGGGTAGTGTAGTCGTCCACGCGCTCGTAGCTCTGGAGCAGCGCCAGCTTGTTCGCCGCGTCCTGGCCGAGGTTGGTCCGCCTGGCCAGCTCGAAGGCGAAGAGCGAATCGTCGGCGGTGAGCGGCGCGCCATCCGACCAGACAAGGTCGCGATTCCAGCGATAGGTCACGCTGATCTGCTGGACCTGCGTGATCGTGTCGGTGGCGGTGGTGGTGATGCTTCCCGTCGCGTCCAGGTACACATCCACCATGTTGATCGTGACGTCGCCGTTCTCCAGGGATGGCACGCGCTCGAGGATGCCCGTGGTGGTGTAGGTGTAGTTCACGGGCAGCAAAGGAGCGGGGAAGAGCAGTTCGGTGATCGGGGCGCTGGCCCGCTCGTCGGCGGCGTCGTCGTGATAGGGCAGCAGGTCGCCGGGGTCGGTCAGCAGGCCGATCCGCAGGCCGCTGTCGCTCACGATCGGGACGAGCGTGGCCTCAGTCGTGGATGCAGCCTCGGTCGCCGTCCCAGATGTCGCCTCGCCAGGTTGGGGTGTCGTTGCTGGGGCAGTGCTGGAAGCAGAGCTCGCGGCGGGGGCCGCCGGGGTGGGTCGAGCGACGCCGCCCTCGATCTGACAGGCGGAGAGGACGAGGGCGACGAGAAGTAGAGCGATGAGCTGCAGCAATTTCATAGGACGGCGGATTGTACCTGATCTCGGGCGCCCTGTCGAGCCTTGACCGGAGACGTCCGCGGGGCTACACTGTAGCGCGCTTGTCAGTAGTATAAATCAGGTTTTCTATGCTTTTCGTGCTCACCGCCGACACATTGCCGGTGGATCAGTTGATAGCGAACGCCCATCCGACGACGCGCAGGCAGGGCCAGGAGCTCTACCGCACGGGCGCCGCCACCATCGAGCAGAGCGGCGCCACGAGCGCGGTCATCGTCGTGCGGGAGCCGCCCCGCCAGCCGAGCCAGGTGCGCGTGCTGCTCAACGGCAACTATCTGAACCTCTCCTGTAGCTGCCGGGAGAGCTACGGCTGGGGCCAGTGCCGCCATAAAGTGGCCGCCGTGCTCGCCCTCCACAATCACCTCCAGGCGCACCCGCCCAGCGTCTGGAAGGCCGTGCTCAGCCAGGCCCTCCAGGCGGCCCCCAAGCGCAGCGCATCCACCACCAGCGGCAACGCCATCATCTTCAGCCTGCAGGAGCGCGGCAGCAGCTGGGTCCTGAGTCCCTACACCCTGAGTGGCCGCCTCCTGCCTCCCGGCCACGGCGGCGATCCCGACGTCATCGCCGCGGCGATCGAGCGCGAGAATCTTCAGGATCATGTGAAGATGATGCGCACTCAAGCGGCCCTCGACAGCTATCCCGCTATGCCGCCCATCGTGATCGCCGCCGCCAACGCCGCCATCAGCGCCGGCGGCAGCTATGGCTACTGGTACTCAGGCGTCAAGGCTCTCGGCGCCATCCTCGCCATGCTCCCGGGCGCCCTCGTCTACCTCGGCGAGGACTACGCGCCGCTCGATGGCGGCCGCATCTTCGTCCACGACCAGCCTGCCAAGGTTGAGCTGGAGCTGACCCGCGCCGACACCGATCTCTCCGCCAGCTTCAGCATCGTGCTGGACGGGCGCCGGCTCACGGTGCGCCCCGGCCACAGCCTGGTCGTCACCCACGACCCGATCTGGATGCTGGTTGACGACCAACTCTTCCGTCTCGCCGAGAGCGCCGTCAGCCCTGAGCTTCTGGCGAATTACCCGCAGCTGCGCATCCCCGCCGCCGATGAGGCCGACTTTCTCGAGCGCTACCTGGTGCCGCTCACCCAACAGATCGAGGTGCGCGGCGATCTAGTGCAGTGGGAGGAGGTGACGGCCGACCCCGAACCGCGGCTCTACCTCAGCGAGCGCGAGGCCGAGCTGGCGGCCGAGCTGCGCTTTGGCTACGGCGCCTTCGAGCTGCCCTACGAGAAGGCGCTCCCCGCCAGCGGTGTGCGCCGCCAACCCGGCACAACCACCCTCGCCCGCATCACCCGCAACCCCGAAGCCGAGCAGAGCGCTTGGCAGACGCTCGCCTCAGGCTTCGGCCTCAAGCGCGGCACGGCGCCCCACGAGTTCCTGCTGCGCAAGAATGTCGCCCCAGCCGACTTCCTGCTCCGCGAGGTGCCCCGCCTGGCCGCCGCCGGCTTCACCATCTTCGGCGAGGAAGCCCTTACCCTCGCTCGCGTCAACCGCAGTAAGCCGACGATCAGCTTCAAGGTGAACTCCGGGATCGACTGGTTCGATGTGGAGGCGGTGGTGCAGTTCGGCGACCAGATGCTCCCGCTCAAGGATCTGAAGCGGGCCATCCGTCGCCGCGAGCGCTATGTGAAGCTCGCCGACGGCTCCCTCGGCGTAATCCCCGAGGAGTGGATCGAGCGCTACCGCCACCTCTTCGCCTTCGCCGATGAGACGAAGGAGGGGCTGCGGCTCTCCGGCCACCATTTGGCCCTGCTCGACCAGGCCCTCGCCGAGGCGGATCGCGCTCAGACCGACGAGGCCTTCGCCGAGCGCCGCGAGCGCCTGAAGTCGTTCGAGCGGATCGAGCCCCAGCCGCTGCCCAAGGGCTTCACCGGCAAGCTCCGCGATTACCAGAAGGCCGGCTACGACTGGCTGCACTTCCTGCGCCGCTACGGCTTCGGCGGCTGCCTCGCCGACGATATGGGCCTCGGCAAGACGATCCAGGCTCTCGCCTTCCTCCAGTCGCTCTACGAGCGGGAGCCGCGCCCGCCGGCCAGCCTGATCGTCATGCCCCGCTCGCTGCTCTTCAACTGGCAGCGCGAGGCTGCCCAATTCGCGCCCGGGCTGCGGGTCTATGTCCACGCCGACCAGGGCCGCATCACCGAGGCCGCCGACTTCGGGCAGCACGATCTCGTGCTCACCACCTATGGCGTGATGCTGCGGGACATCGAGCTGCTGCGCCAGTACCGCTTCCACGTCGCCGTCCTCGATGAGTCCCAGGCGATCAAGAACCCCGTGGCCGAGACCTCACGTGCCGCCCGCCTGCTGAACGCCGAGCAGCGGCTGGTGCTCACCGGTACGCCGGTGGAGAACAGCACCATGGAGCTCTGGTCGCAGTTCGCCTTCCTCAATCCCGGCCTGCTCGGCAATCTCGACTACTTCCGCGAGGAGTTCGCCAACCCGATCCAGCGCAAGCAGGACGAGGCCAGCGCCGAGTTTCTGCGCAAGATGGTCTACCCCTTCATCTTGCGGCGCACCAAGGAGCAGGTGGCCCCTGATCTGCCGGATCGCAGCGAAGAGTTGCTGGTGGTGGAGATGGAGCCAGCCCAGCGCAAGCTCTACGCCAAGACACGGGACTACTACCGGGCGCTGCTGCTGGGCATGATCGATGAGGACGGCCTCGACGACGCCCGCATGAAGATCCTCGAGGGCCTGCTGCGCCTGCGGCAGATCTGCAACCACCCTCGCCTCACCGATGCGAAGTTCCGCGGCGCTTCGGGCAAGTTCGAGTTGCTGATGGAGACCCTCGACACCCTGCGGGCAGAGGGCCACAAAGCGCTGATCTTCTCCCAGTTCGTGCAGATGCTGACGATCATCCGCGAGGCGCTCGACGCTCGCGGCGTGCCCTACGCCTACCTTGACGGCTCCACTCGCAACCGGCAGGCCGAGGTGGATCGCTTCCAGTCGTCGCCCGACCTGCCCTTCTTCCTGATCAGCCTGAAGGCTGGCGGCGTGGGCCTGAATCTCACCGCGGCCGACTATGTGATCCACGTGGACCCGTGGTGGAACCCGGCGGTGGAGATGCAGGCCACCGACCGCACCCACCGCATCGGGCAGACGAAGCCGGTCTTCGTCTACAAGCTGATCACCAAGGGCAGCGTCGAGGAGAAGATCCTGCAACTCCAAGAGCAGAAGCGCGCCTTGGTCGCCCAGCTGATCTCCGCCGAGGGCGGTGTGTTCAAGAACCTCACGCGCTCCGATGTCGAGGTGCTGTTCACGTAGGACCGGACACCGTAGTCCGTAGTCCGTACAGCAGGCGCTGTGTTGACTACGGACTACGGACTACGGACTACGGACTACGGACTACTGAATGCGCCTGCCACTCGCCGTCTTCCTGCTGCTCACGGGCATCTACCTGCTCACGATGAGCGGCCATACCTACTCGGCCGACGAGGAGACGATGCTCGCTGTCACGCGGGGGCTGCTCGCCCGCGGCGATGTGGCCGTGGTAGTGGAGGATGGGGCGCCGGTGGCAGCGCTGCGGCCGGGCCGCGACGGCGGGCGCTACTCGCCCTACGGCGTGTTGCCTTCGCTGCTGGCCTTGCCGCTCCACGCCATCGGCGGGCTGGCCTCGCCCCTCGGCGCGCCCGCCGCCGACTACGCCACGCGCTTCGCAGTAACCGCGCTGAACGCCCCGGTGACGGCGGCCACGGCGGCGCTGCTGGCGGCGTGGGCGCTGCGCCTCGGCGCGACGCGGGCCTGGGCTGTGGCCCTGGCTCTGCTCTATGGTCTCTGCACCTTCGCCTGGCCTTACGCCCGAACCTTCTTCTCAGAGCCTCTCGCGGCTCTGCTGATCCTGGCGGGGGCGGAGCGGGCGCACGCTGCTGGGGAATTGAGCATTGAGCATGGAGGATGGAGTAAGGCGCGTGGCGCAGGAAGCCAGGCCTTGTTTCTCTCGGGCCTCACATGTGGTTTGCTCCTCACCACGCGCATCGCGGCGGGCGTGGCCGTGCCGGTGATTGGCCTGTACGTGCTTTGGGTTGCGTGGCGCCGGCGCAATACCGCCACCTCACCCGTTGAGGGTGAGCTGGACACACACAGTCACGGCTCTGGCGCTAAGCTGAGACTTTCTCAATTCTCAATTCTCAATTCCTTATTCCTCTGGTCCATCGGCCTGCTCCCCGGGGTGCTGCTCCTGCTCTGGTACAACCTGGCTCGCTTCGGCACGCCCTTCGCCACCGGCTACGCCAGCGAGGCCGCGCTCTTCACCACGCCGCTGCTGGTGGGTCTTCACGGCCTGCTGCTGAGCCCCGGCAAGAGCGTGCTGCTCTACGCGCCGCCGCTGCTCCTGGCTCTGCCAGGCGCGTTGCTCCTCTGGCGCCGCGGCGCGCGGGGCGTGGTGCTGCTCGCCCTCAGCCTCTTCTTCTCGCACCTGCTGCTCTACGCCCGCTGGGGCGAGTGGCAGGGCGGTGGTGTCTGGGGGCCGCGCTTCCTCCTGCCCGTCGTGGCGCCGCTGCTGCTGTTGGGGGCGGGCCTGCGGATGCGGGACGACCGGCCACGGACTACTGGCGACCGTCTCAGACCCCGTCGGTCGTCGGTTGTCGCTTATCGGTCGTCGGTCGCCGCCTTTGCCCTGCTCGGCCTCATTGGCAACCTCGGCGCGGTGCTGCTCCACCCCGGCACCTACGTGGTGGCGCCCGAGCCCGTCGATAAGCTCTACAGCCTGGCCGGCTCGCCCCTGCTGGGCCACTGGCGCACGCTGGCCGAGCGTTGGGGCCGCGCCTTCGCCCCGCCGCCGCTCTGCCGGCTCGGCGACGGCCTCTACCCGAGCGAGAGCCCCGCGGGCGCCTCGCTGCCGCGCCGCACGGGCGCGACGGGTGAGCTTGTCTGCGCCGCCGGGCAACCCATGCGCCTCGCCTTCACACTGGACGACCGACGACCGCCCGAGGCGCCGCCCAGCGAGCTGCGGCTGCTGCTCGACGGGCGTGAGCTCGCCGCGCCGCCCTCCGGCCAGCTACGGGAGTATCGCCTGCTGCTGCCGCCCGGCGCCGCTCGACTTGCCGTGGCCGCTCGCACTTGGAACCCCCTGGCCGTCGGCTTCAGCGACCGGGACGACGAGCTCGGCCCGCAGCTCGATGGGCTGCGGGGGATGACGGCGGATGGCGCCCCAGTCGCGGTCGTTGACACGGCGGTGGCGCCGCTGCCCGCGCGGCCCCGGCCCCGCTGGGCCTGGTACTACGACCCGCCGAACCAGCATCTCGCCGACCACTGGGCTTGGTACCTGCCCCGCTCCGAGTTGGCCGGGCCGGCCGCTTGGACCCTCGGGGCGCTCGTGATGGTCATTGGGGTGGGGTGTGTGGGGACGGGGGGGCGCTTGCTCGCTGCGCTCGCTCGCTGACAAAGTGAACGCCCTCGCTTCGCAGAGGCTTCGCCTCGTCTTGCGACCCGGGCTAGGTGACAAGGTGACAAGGTGACCCCTAGATAGAGCACAAATGTTGCTCGGAACGTATGGCCGAAGCATTCGCTCCAAGTCGCTCGTG
>DAOUGF010000404.1:0-12368 GCA_034429295.1 Chloroflexaceae bacterium | reverse complement strand
CCCCGCCGATCGACGGCCGCGTAGAGCCTGAGCGTCTGCGCGATCACCGGGCCGTCGTGAGAGTAGCGCAGGCTCTCCATGCCGGGGCCAACCGGCTCGCGGCGGATGTCGTAGGCGCCTTGCAGCAGGAAGGTGTCGAGCTCGGGTTGGGCGGCCAGCCACGCACCCCAACCGCAGAGCACCACCAGCGCCGCCAGAAGCGCGCCCGCCAGCAGCGCGATCCGTCGCCTGGATGTGGTGCGGTCCACGCCTCACCCCCGCCGCTGCGCGACGCCTCCTCACCGCCAGCAACTGAGCGGAAAGGCCCCCAACAGCCGTAATCTACAATCTGCACTCTGCAACCTGCGATCCTCCTACGGCAGCAGCGCCAGCCGCCCGTCGCCGAGCTCAGGCAGCGCGTCGAAATCGGGCGTGTCGATCAGATAAATGTTGCCGTAGCCGAGCATATCGCTCACGAAGATGATCTGCCGGCCGTCGGGGCTGAAGCGCGGGTGGACGTGGAGCACCTGGGCCTGGAACGAGCCGCGGTGGGCCAGCAGCGCCCGCGGCCCCTCGAAGCGCCCATCGCGGAAGCGCCAGAGCATCAGGTGGGGCGCCTCGCGGCTGCCGTCGCCCACGATCAGGCTCAGGTCGTTGCTGTGGAAGTGGGTCGAGCCGTGGGGGAAGGGCGCCTCCACCTGGCCGCTGTTGTCGTAGCGGATACTGCCGTAGAACGGCTCGCCCGCCGGGCTGAAGCCGTGGTAGCCGATCTGCTCGCCGTCGGCGAACCAGTACTCGTGCCCCACCCGCTCGCCCGGTTCGCACGGCCGGATCTTCCAGGCCTGGCCGGTTGTGATATCCAGACCCCAGATCCGATGATCCACCTTGTGCCACGGCCCCTCGTGACAGAAGGTGATCAGCTGCGGCTGCGTCGGCGAGGTGTTGATATGCCCGATCCAGGAGCGCTCCTCGAAGACCACATCGGCCGCCCCGCTCGTCGCGTCGATCCGCAGCACCTGCGAGAGTGGCCTCGCCTCCCAGTACTCGTGAAAGCCCACGTAGCCGTGTTCCAGATCCACCCTGAAGCGGTGCGACAGATCCTCATACAGCCCAGTGCAGACGTAGCGCCCATCGGCGGTGACGTTGGTCATTGTGGTGCGGAACCCATCGGGCGCCCGGTAGATCCGGCGCTCCTCCAGGGTGCGCAGGTCGAGCGCCACCAACTCCGGCCCGTGCCAGAAGTAGGCCTCGTCGCGCTGCGGATTCACGCTGGTAGACTGGAGCTTGATCCGCGCCCCCTGGTCGAGGTCGGTGAGCTGAGTGATCTCGCCGCTCGCCAGATCGATGCTGAAGAGATTCGTGCGGTTGCAGCGGTCCGAGCCGAAGAGCAGCTTGCGCCCGCCGTCGTACCAGCCGGGGTTGGTGAAGTAGAGGTGATAGCTGTGCCCCTTGTAGTTCGTGAGCTGCCGCACCTCGATCCCGGTCTTGTCCGCCGTGAAGCTGCGCCACTCGGCAGGGGTACGCTCGCCCTTGCCCATCTATCGCTTCCTTTCAGCTCCGCTCCCCAACTGTGATCCTGGGACGCAGAGCATGTTATGTGAAGTTCAGCCGCAGCAGCTGGTCGCCGAAGGCGATCTCCATCTGCCCAGCTCCGAGCTCAGCCGTGCAGTATGGGCTCTCGTAGTGCTTAAAGCCGGCGAGCGGCTGCTCCTGGCCGTTCAGCAGCAGTGGCCCCTCCCAACCGAAGGCCAGCCTGTCGCCCCGCAGGGATGTGTAGCGGGCCGTCAGGTCATCGAGCTGCAGATCCAGGGCCAGCACCGCCTGCTGGAACTGCTCGAAGCTGCCGTCGCGGGCGGCCCGGCCCATCTGGCAGAGCCAGACGTTGCGCCGGCCATAGGAGCGCAGCTCGCGGTAGGCGTTGTCGCCTTGGGTGACGAGGGTGAGCCCTTGGGCCGCGGTGAGCGCCAGGTAGCCGGAGCCTTTGCGGGCGAAGGCCCAACCGTCGCGGAGCGCGTGCTCGTCGAAGGCGTAGAGCGGGAAGTAGGCGTGGGTGAAGCCCATCCAATCGTCGTCGGGAAGCTTATGGACGGCGATCAGCACGTCCTTCCACTGCGCTACTCGCGGCAGAGTCGCGCCGCCGTGCCAGAAGTTCGGGCGGTGGGAGTTATCCTCGCTGCTGCAGGCCGGGTGGGTGACGAAGACCACCGCATCTGGCCCCATGGTCGCCTGCCAGATATGCTGCTGCACCCCAGGCTGGCCGGGGCGGTAGTCCTGCGCCGAGCAGAGCATGTAGTCCGGCGTCTTGTAGGTAACCTTGTTGACCTCCCAGCTGCCCGTCTCGCGGTCGCACCACTCCTGCAGCACGCCAGCGTGGCGCTCGCGGGACCAGAGCTCGTCGGGTTGGTCGGCGGCGATCTCCCCGATGATCGGCGGCAGCTCGTAGCCCTCGGCACAGGCCAGACTCACCGTGCCCATGATGTGCTGGTTGAAGACGCCCATGCCCCAGAGCAGCCGGCCGACGCCGGAGGTAGCCTCCAAGCGGGCGCCCTTGATCAAGGGCGCGTATGTGCGCCCGTGGGTCGAGCCGAAGACGCCCCGGTAGGAGTTGAGCGCCATCGTGAAGAGCAGCTTGTCGAGCACCACCGCCGCGAGCTCCCGCACCTGATCGTCCTCGGCCAGGTCAGCGAGGTGGCTGAGGGCGAGGATGTCGTGCTCGAAGTAGCAGTTAGAGTCCCACTCGCGGAAGCCGCCGCGAGCGCGTTTGCCGAGCCAGGAGCGCGCCAGGCGCTCGCCCTTCTCGCGGTGCCAGCGCCCTGTCTGCCCCGCGTTGCTGAAGGTCCGCTCAGAGAAGAGCTGGCCGGCCAGGATCTCGCAGGTGTGGAAGAGGATCTGGTGATTCTCCGTCCAGTAGCACATCGCGTCGCTGCCCGGCTCGTCCATCCAGTACTTGAAGCCGAGCACGCAGGCCTCGAGCGGCTCCTTCAGCTCCTCCGGGAAGGCCGGCTCGTCCATGTAGCGATACATCATGCCGAGCAGCCCGGCCATCGCGAAGTCGCTACAGTCGGCGCGCCTGTTGATCGTCTCGATGCTCTCGCGGATCGCTGCCGGCTTGAGCGCGTTCCAACGCCCCAACTCCATCTTCGCGATCTCGGAGAAGAGGCCGGCCTCGCGCTTGGCCGCGTCCTCAAGCGCCTCGCGCCGGCGCTGCTCGTAGCTGCCATAGGGCGCCTGGGAGTACTCGTTCCTGAGCACAGCGAGCGGGATCTCGCGGGTGACGCGGACGTTCTTGATGTAGTACTCCTCGGGGCGGGGCATCAGCACGAGGCGGTGCGGGCCGTCGAGGAGCTGGAAGCCCTTGGCTACCGTGATCTCCGCCCCGGGCGCGGAGACGGGCAGGGCCTCCATGTAGATGCGACCGTCGGGCGTCTGCACGCGGGCCAACAGTTCGCAGCGCGGCAGCTTCGCCTCGTCTGGCGACCCCTGCTGCTCCTCGGGCCAGCGCAACACGATCCCGTCGTGCCACCCGTAGAGCTCGCGGTCGAGGTACGCCGGCTCGAAGGCCCGCTCGAGTAGCTGCCGGCGCCGCACATGCTCGGTGAGCGTGGGCAGGAATACCGGCATCGCCTCATCAGGCTCACCCACCCGCAGCGCCATCACGAAGGGGCAGGCCCGCGCCGCCACCGCCTCGAAGCGCACCAGGATTTCGTTGCGCCCCGCCTTGAGCCGGGCGCGGAACGGGACGCTGTAGGGGATCTGGAGCTGAAACTGCTCCTGCCGGTGGACGTGCTCGCCGTTCAGCCAGAGATCGGCGGGGCCGTTGGTGGTGAGGACGAAGGTTGTCTCTCGGGCCTCGGGGCACTCCAGCTGAGCGTAAGCCCAGGCCTGGAGGTAGTGGCAGGTGTGGTAGAAGGCCGTCAGATCGACGAAGTGATCCTCGTCGCAGCGGACGTAGCGCCAGGTCAAGGTCGTGTCGCCCACAGCGAAGCTTTCCCGCCCCACCGGCGGGGCGGCGATGCCCGAACCGGGCTCGTAGTAGTGGCGGGCGATCTTGAGCCTGAACTCCTCGCCCTCGAAGCGCTCGAGGTCGGCCACGGGGCGGGCGAGGGGACCAGCGACCAGCCAGTTGGCGATGTAGCCCTGTTGGAGCTGATATTCGAGGTGGGAGACGGGCATAGTTGGGAATTTACCTCATGCTGATGACGACCGGCCCCCGACGACCGGCAGCCGGCGGTCGTCGCTCACCGGCGGCGGAGCACAGGCGGGGCGGTCGTCGGTCGTCAGCTACTAGGAGCGCTCATACCGCGAGGCCCTCCGGCTGGTAGAGGCCGAGGGTGCCGCACATACCGAGGCGGCGCGGCTCAGCCGGCGCGGGCAGGGCGTAGATCGTGCCGTCGAGCAGATGCTCGACCCGCCCCTGTTCCAGAGCGTCGAGCTGCGCGCCGGTGCGTTGGGCGGCCGCCAGCGGCCCCGCCTCCCAGGTCGGGCGCCAGGCGGGGAGCTTCGGCCCCACGATCCGCGCCGCCGCGCGATAGAACTCCTCCAACGCAGCGACGCCCCGCTGCTCGAACTGCTCCCGCAGCGCAAGGAAGCCCTCCACCGCCAGGTCGCGCCGGCGCCTGGCGGCCTCCTCGCTGCTCGCGTAGACGTGGCCGCTGGGCGCGAGCGAGGCGGCGTCGGCGTAGGCCCGCTCGTCGGCGAGGATGGCCTGGGGGAAGGTCAGCACAAAGTCGCCAGCCTCCGGCAGCCCGGCGTTCTGCATCAGCACCAGGATCTCCAGCTCGCCGTCGAGGTTGATCAGGCGGTGGATCAGGCCGGGAGTGAACCAGAGCAGCCGGCCCGGCTCCAGGGGCAGCTCCCTGAAGCCCGCGGCGCCCAGCGTCTGCACCGCGCCGCGCCCGGCCAGCGCCACGTAGGCCTCGGTGCAGGCGAGGTGCAGGTGCGGGCTGCCGCCGACCAGCCCATCGGGGGCAGGTGTGTCGTAGACCTTCAGATGAGTCACGCCGACCCCGCCTGGCAGCGGGGGCACAGGCAGATGCTCGCTCATCGCGCCGCCGCCTCCGTTTCGGTGGCCAGCCACGGCGGCGGCGGGCGGCCGATCCGGCTCAGGTGGCAGGCGTAGAGGAAGCGGTAGACATCGTTGATGTAGAACTGCGGGAAGTGCTTGGCGGGCAGCGACTCGAGGAAGCGCGTCGCCACCAGATCGGCCATCTTCGCGTCCATGCCCTCGGCCGCCTCGTAGTCAAAGTAGATCGCCATATCCTCCTCGGGCCGCTCGATCACCTTTGTGACGCCGAAGCTGGCCGGGAAGCGGTGGGCCGGCGCGTCGAGCTCGAGCAGGAAGGTGCCGAAGCCGGCCGAGTGGACATGCTGCTGGTGCTCGTAGAGGAAGTTAACCGTCTGCTGGGCGTCGTCGATCGTCTCGCCGGGGAAGCCGAAGAAGAAGAAGGTGTGGTTCCAGATCCCAGCCTCCGCGCTCTCCCGCAGGATGCGGTGCATATGCTCGAGCTGCGTGCCCTTCTT
This sequence comes from Chloroflexaceae bacterium, assembly GCA_034429295.1. Classification (GTDB taxonomy): domain Bacteria; phylum Chloroflexota; class Chloroflexia; order Chloroflexales; family Chloroflexaceae; genus OHK40. The sequence goes on along the minus strand of DAOUGF010000404.1, from coordinate 6,869 downwards.
CATCCGCTGCATGATCGCCTCTGAGGCGCTCTCCAGCCCAAAGAGGAACATGCGGCCGCCGCCCTCGTAGACCAGGCGCAGCAACTCGGCGTTGATCGGCTTCTCAAAGCGGGCGCAGCCGCCCCAGAGCAGCGGCGAGCCGTCGCGCTTGAGGATGGTGGAGAGCTCGCGCAGCGTGCGCGGGGTGAGCGCCTCGTCGGAGAAGAGGATCTCCTCGACGCCATACTTGCGCCGCAGCGTCTCCATCTGCTCGGCGAGCAGCTCGGAGCGCATCAGGCTGAAGTTCTCCGCCTCGCCGTAGCCGACGTTGCAGAAGGCGCACTTGCCGTAGTAACAGCCGCGGGCGCTGAGCAGCGGCAGCGCGAGCCGCGGCGCCAGGTAGCGGTCGAGCGGCAGGCCGTCGAAATCGGGCAGCGGTAGGCCGCCGATCTTCTCCGGCGCCTTGCGCTCCGTCACCCGGATCGTCTCGCCGTCGCGGTAGATCAGGTTCGGCACCTGTGAGAGGTCGCCGTCGCCCGCGAGCGCCTCGCAGAGCCGCAGCAGCGGCACCTCGCCATCGAAGACCACCGCGCTGTCGATCAGCTGGAACAGCCCCGGCGAGCGGGCGATCCGCTCCCGCAGCATGGTGATGTGCGGGCCGCCGACGACGACGTGGCAGGGCAGGCCGCGCTCCTTGATCAGGGCGGCGATCGTCAGGCCGGGGATCATCTGCGCCATCGATGGGATCGAGATGCCGACCACGTCGGGCCGCTGCCGCTCGATATCGGCGATGATGCCGCGCTTGTAGAACTCCCGCAGCATATTGAACTGCGGATCGCGGACCTCCCGCAGGATATTGGCCGTGCTGGTGGCGGGCAAGGCCGAGCGGTAGGTGCCGATCTCAAGCGCTGCCGGGAAGAAGGGCAGCGAGACGATCTGCAGCGCCTCGGCGACAGTCTCCAGCGCCTTGCGGCCGATCGGGCCATCGAAGAAGGCCGGGCTGCGCATCGTGCGCTTGGCCTTCTCCACATGCATGGCCACATGCGGGCCGCGGGCGAGCGCCCCGGCGACCAGCTCGCGAGGCGCGGCGACGGGCCGCTGCGGACGCCGGTCGCCGCGGGGGCCATAGTCGCGGCGCAGCTGCGCCAGCGCCCCCTCGACCCTTCGGCGGGTCAGCAACTCGTCGAACACCTCGACATTCAGATCCCGCTGGATCACCTTCACGCCGTGGCCCCGCAGGAAGGCGCTGAGCGTCGGCAGCGCCAGGTGGGGCATGGCTGGGTTCCAGTTCGGGGGGAAGAGCAGGATCGCCTTCATTGGGGAGAGACCTTGCCGGTGTGCCGTCGTTTACACGGGTTGTGCAGCTCGGAAGTGGGTTTGGTGACGACGGACCACGTTCGGGCGAGCTGGGGGCGGTCATCCCTACCAGCAGCTCACCTACGGACTACGCTGTACGGGCACTAAGGCGCAGGGGCAGCGGGCTGGCCAAGCTCCACGCTCTTGTGCTTATCGGTGTAGAGATGGCAGCGGGCGGTGTGACCCACGCCGGTCTGGATCACTGGCGGCTCCTCGACATCGCAGACGCCAGGGATGGCGTAGTTGCAGCGGGGGTGGAAGGGGCAACCCTGCAACCTGGCGAAGGGATCGGGCACCGTGCCGCGGATGGAGGCGAGCCGGCCCGCGCCGCCCGTGGCCTTAGAGCCGAGCTTGGGGACCGACTGCAGCAGCGCCTGGGTATAGGGGTGCTTGGGCTCGTAGAACAGCGCATCCACCGGCGCCTCCTCGACCACGCGGCCCATATACATCACGATCACCCGCTCGGCCATCTGCGCCACCACCCCGAGGTTATGGGTGATGAACATGATCGCCATGCCCAGATCCTGCTGCAGCGTGCGCATCAGGGCGAGGATCTGGGCCTCGGTCGTCACATCGAGCGCGGTGGTAGGCTCATCGGCGATCAGCAGATCGGGGTTGCAGGAGAGGGCCATCGCGATCATCGCCCGCTGGCGCTGGCCGCCGGAGAGCTGGTGCGGGTAGCGGTCGATCGTGCGCGCTGGCTGCGGCATCCCCACCTGCTCCAGCATCATGATGGCCTTCTCGCGCGCCTCATCCTTGCGCACACGCTGGTGCAGCAGGATCGCCTCCATGATCTGGTTGCCGATGGTGTGCACGGGGCTGAGCGAGCTCATCGGCTCCTGGAAGACCATCGCGATCTCGGCGCCGCGGATGCTGCGCATCTCCTTGCCCTGCGGGTCGTACTTCGTCAGCTCCAGCACCTCGGGCTTAGCGCCGTTCGCGCCCTCCGGCATGCGATGCCAGCGGATGCTGCCGCCGATGATCTTCCCGGGGCTGCGCACGATCCGCATGATCGAGCGGGCCGTGATCGACTTGCCGCAGCCGCTCTCGCCCACCACGCCGAGCGTCTCGCCGCGCCTGATCGCGAAGGTCGCGCCGTCCACAGCGCGGACGGTCCCCTCGTCGAGGAACATGTAGGTCTTCAGGTCTTCGACCTCGAGCAGGAGCGGTCGTTTATCCATCGCGCATTACTCCGAAACATCTGCCTGGCGCCTGTTCCCGCGCCCCAAGCTGAGAGCCTACCTCGTATAGGGATCGGCAGCATCCCGCAGGCCATCGCCGAGGAAGTTGAAAGCCAGGATGGAGATCACCACGGCGGCGCCGGGCAGCATCACCCAAGGCGCGAGAGCCACCGAGCGCAGGTTCTGGGCCTCCTGGAGCAGCACACCCCAGCTGATCGCCGGTGGCCGCAGCCCGAGACCGAGGAAGCTCAGCGCCGTCTCGGCCAGGATCATACCGGGCACCGCCAGCGTGAGCGAGGCGATGATATGGCTGAGGAACGATGGCACCATATGCCGCAGGATCACGCGCATCTCGCTGGCGCCGATGAGCCGCGCGGCGAGCACAAAATCCTCCTCGCGCAGCGCCAGGAAGCGCCCACGCACCACGCGGGCCATGCCCGTCCAATTGATCAGCGAGAGGATGATCGTGATCCCGAAGTAGACTCGCACCACCGGCCAGTTGGCCGGCAGCGCTGCGGAGAGCGCCATCCAGAGCGGGATCGGCGGCACCGAGCGCACAAACTCGATCAGGCGCTGGATGATATTGTCGGCGAGGCCGCCGTAGTAGCCGGAGATCCCGCCGAGCACGATGCCGAAGATCAGGCTCAGGAACACGCCCACCAGCCCGATCGAGAGCGAGATGCGGGAGCCGTAGACGATCCGCGAGAACATATCGCGGCCCAGGCGGTCGGCGCCAAAGAGGAAGACCCCCTGCTCCTCAGGGTCGGCGGCGATCCCGAACAGGTGCAGGTCGGCCTCGAAGATGCCCCAGAGCTTGTAGGGCGTGCCGCGCACAAACAGCCCGATCGGGTAGATCAGCGAGGTGTCCTCGGTGAAGATCGGCCGCAGCGTCTCCGGGTCCCGCTCGCGCTGTATGCCATAGACGAACGGCCCGCGGAAGTTGCCGTTAACGTCGAAGAAGTGGATGCGCGTGGGCGGCGCCAGCACAAAGCGGGTCGAGAAGGCCTCCGGGTTATAGGGCGCGACAAACTCGCAGAAGGCTGCCACCAGATAGAAGAACCCCAGCACAAACAGGCTGACCACAGCCATGCGGTGCTTGCGGAACTTCCAATACATCAGCTTCCACTGCGGCGCCACATAGACCTGCTCTGCCGAGCGGGACTTCTCGAGGGCCGCCTGGATGCCGCCGGTCGCGCTCTCGGTTGCCATCGTCTAACCCTCCAGCCGGATGCGCGGATCGGCCCACGCCAGCAGGATATCCGAGATCAGCGTGCCGACCACCGTCATGGTGCTGAGCATCAGCACGAGCGCCCCCGCCAGGTACATATCCTGCGAGGTGAGCGCCCGCAGCAGCAGCGGCCCCGAGGTCTGGATATTCAGCACCACCGCCACGAGCGTCTCGGCCGAGATCACCGTCACCAGCGTCCAGCCGACCGTGCTGAAGAAGGGGTTGAGCGCCAGCCGCACCGGGTACTTCCAGATCAGCACCCGCTCCTCAAGGCCCTTGGCCCGCGCCGTCTCGACGTAGGGCTTGTTCAGCTCATCGAGCAGGTTGGCCCGCACCGTGCGCAGGATGTTGGCGGTGTTATCCACCGCCAGGATCAGGATCGGGATCCAGATCCGGCTCATCATATCCTGCACCTTCTCAAAGCTCCAGGGCTCGTTGAGGAAACGCTCGGAGAAGAGGCCGCTGGCGTTGATCCCGAAGACCGAGAGCATCACCCAGAGATAGATCAGCGCCAGCATGAACCCCGGCGTGCCGAGGCCCACAAAGGTCAGGAAGCTAATTAGATAGTCGAGGAAGGAGTACTGGTGGGTCGCCACATACACCGCGGCGGGGATGGCGATGATCCAGGTCACGAGCATCGTGAGCAGCGCGATCAGGAGCGTGAGCCCGAGCCGCTCCCAGATCAGCTGGGAGACCGGGCGCTGCCACTCGAAGGAGAGGCCGAAGTCGCCCCGCAGCAGGATGCCGCTGACCCACTTCGCGTACTGGACATAGATCGGCTGGTTGAGGCCGTACTGCTCCTCGAGTTGCCTGATCGCCCGCGCGTCGAGGGCGTCGCCCTGCTGCGCCAGCTGCGCCACGTAGGAGGTGAGGAAGTCGCCGGGCGGCAGCTGGATGACCACGAACGAGATGATCGAGATCACGAACAGCGTTGGGATCATGTAGAGGACGCGCTTGAGGATGTATTTCGCCATGCCGCCTCCGGTAAAGCTGACAAGGTGAACGCCCTCGCTTCGCTCGGGCTAGGGGACAAGGTGACAGGGTGACCCTATCGGTTCCGACAGGATGTCACCCTGTCACCTTGTCACCTTGTCACCATTAGGTGTGCGCCGAAGGATCATCCCAGTAGAAGGTCTGGGGGTTGACCAGCTGCTCGTCCTTGGTCGGGTCGTCGATCGGGTAGCCCTCCGGGGGAACGCCCTGCAGACCGTTCTTCACGATGATCGGCGCCGGCAGCTCGCCAAGAATACCGATCATCGGCAGCTCCTCGGCCCAGATGTCGAGGATCTGGAAGAAGAGCTCGTTGCGCCGCTGCTCGTCCGGCTCCTGGGCCGTCTGGTCCCAGAGCTCCCAGATCCGCCAGATCCAGTGGCCCTCTGGCGGCTCCTCGGCGTTGGGGTCGTTGGGGTTATTCTTCCAGAGGTTCCAGGCCACGGCCCAAGGGCGATCGGGCTGGGGCTGGCTGGCCGTCCAGATGAACGGGGCGATCAGCGGCAGCAGGGCGCGGTCGCCGCCCCAGAAGCCGCTCTCGATCTCGTTGGCGTTGAAGTGCTCGGTGTAGAGCGTGCGCTCCACCGCCCGGTAGGCACATTTGACGCCGACGTCGGCGAAGTAGCGCACCACCGTCTGGGCCGCATCCTCGCGGGGGTCGCCGGTAGGCCAGATCGACTCGATCGTGAAGCTCAGGGTGCCGCTGCCGTCCTTCCAGAGCCGGAAGCCCTCGGCGTCCCTGGCGGCGTAGCCGGCGGCATCGAGCAGCTGGTTGGCCCGCTCGGGATCGTAGTCGAGGTGGGCGTTGGAGAGTTTCTCGTAGTACTGCGGCGACTGGCTCATCGGGCTGTACTGGCGGGGCGTGGCCGTGCCGCTGTAGATCAGCTCGTTCACCTCGTCGCGGTTGATCGCGTAGGAGAGGGCGAGGCGCACGTCGCGGTTCTGGAAGAACTCCCGCAACTGCATGTTCTTGGTCGTGAGGTTGGGCTGGAACGCCTCGTGGCCGGCGGTCACGCCGAGGATGACCTTGTAGTCGCCGTTGGCCTCGTTCTCCTTGAACAGCGTGAAGTTACCGACGCTCACGTGGCGGGCCTGGAAGTCCACCTCGCCGGCGATGATGCGGGTATTGAAGGCCTCCGGGCCCTCGAACAGCAGGTGGGTGACCTTATCGATGTAGGGCAACTGGTTGCCCGCCGAGTCAACCTGGATGAAGTACGGGTTGCGCTCCAGCACGAACAGCTGCTCGCCGAGCCGGTTGGTGGGGAGCCAGATACCCACCGAGGGCCGCCCGAGCTCGTTGGGGCGGTTGCGCTCGTTGAACAGCTGGTCCCACGTCTCGAAGCCGGCCTCCTCCGTGAGCCGCTGTAGCTCGGCCTCGTCGGCGAAGTCGGCGTGGAACTGCTCCATGTAGTGGGCCGGCACGAAGGGCTGGCTGCGGGTGACGCGGTAGGCGAAGAGCGGGTTGGGATGGGCGAAGGTGAAGACCGCGGTGTAATCGTCGGGGAACTCCGCCTGCATCACCTGGGCGGGCGAGCCGGTGGTGTAGTCGACGCGGAAGGTGAAGAGCAGGTTGGTGAGGGCCTCGTGGTTCAGCACATTGTCGTACCACCACTTCATATCCTTGGTGGTGAACGGTGTGCCGTCTGACCACTTCGTGCCCTCGCGGAGGTGGAAGGTCCACTGAGTGGCGTCTTCGTTCACCTCCCAGGACTCGGCGAGGTCGGGGCGCAGGCTCAGGTCGCTATTGAACCAGGTGAGGCTGACCTGCTGCATCTTGTTCGGGCCCCAGTAGTCCGACACGCCCATGTAGCCGCGGCGGATCGTGCCGCCGTAGTTGCCGATGCCGGCGACGCCGTCGAGCACCACCGGGTTGCGGGGCAGCCGCTCATCGACGGGCGGGAGCTGGCCTGCGGCCACGAGTTCGGCCAGCATCGGCGCCTCTTTGTAGGTGCCGCTGGCCGCGGCGGGAGCGCTGGTCGGGGCTGGGGCGGTTGTCGGCGCGGCGGTGGGGGCCGCGGCGGTCGTTGGCGCGGCGGCCGGCGCCTCGGTGGCGGCAGCCGTCGGCGCAGCGACGGGGGGCGGTGGCTCGCCGCCACAGGCGGCCAGCCCGGCCCCTGCGGCGGCTACAACCGACA
>DAOUGF010000403.1:0-1755 GCA_034429295.1 Chloroflexaceae bacterium | reverse complement strand
GGCGGCCCAGGCCCGCGGGCCGAGCACCAGCTCGCCCTTGCCGCCGAAGCTCTCGGCGCGGGCCACGGCGTTCACCGTGGCGCCCATGGCGCTGTAGCGCAGGGCGTGGGGCTGCCCGGCGCTCACCAGGGCAACGCGCCCGGCCTCGACGCCGATATGCATGCTGAGGGGGAAGCTGCCGACGCCGGGCACCGCCCGCTCGAAGCCGGCGAGATCCCGCAGCAGGGTCAGGGCGGTAGCGGTGGCGGCGCGAGCGTGATCCGGGCCATCGAAGAGCACCAGCAGCGCGTCGCCGCCGAAGTTGAGCAGGTCGCCGCCGGCGGCCTGGATCACGCGGATCATCGTGCCGAAGTAGCTGTTCAGGGTCTCGGTAACAATCTCGCTGCCCTCGCGCCCCAACACGGCGAGACGCTCGGCCAGCGCCGTGGAGCCGCTCACATCGGCGAAAAGCAGCGAGCCCTCCACCCACTCCAGCCAGGGGCCATCGCCCCCGTTGCCAAGCTGGCGGGCCAGGAGACGGCGGGGCAGGTAAGTGGAGATCGCGTAGCGAGCGGCGGTGAGCTGGGCGATCCCCAGAAATAGATCATGCTCGCAGGGCTCCTGGCCTGCGAGACGCGCGGCCAGATCTGCGCCAAGATAGCGCGCCAACTGCGCGGCGCGCGCGGGCTCCTCCAGGGAGTGGCTCTCAGGCTGGTTGAGCTGAGACATCGCTCTCCACATAGGCATACAGCGTCCGCCGGCTATTGTACCGCGGCTGCGCTTCGTTATGGGCCCGCCGATGTTCAGCCTATTGAACGACTGTCAGATTACAATTCGATGACAGCGCGCACAGCGGACTCGCCGGCTGCTCCGGCCAATAATTAGTTGACAAAGTCAATGAAAAGCTTGACAATGGCAACTAATCAGCCCTCTTGAGGAAGGAGCGCAGCGATGACAACGGACGAAGCGAACGACGTTATCAGCGCGGTACGAGCCTTCAATCGCTTTTACACCCAGCGGATCGGCGTGCTGGAGGAGGGGCTGCTGGCGAGCCCGTTCACTCTGGCGGAGGCGCGGGTGCTGTACGAGCTGGGGTGGCGGGGATCGACCACGGCGGGCGAGCTGGCCCGCGACTTGGGGCTCGACGCGGGCTATCTCAGCCGCATCCTGCTGAACTTCACCCGGCGCAAACTGATCACGCGCACGCGCTCTGCGCAAGACGGCCGGCAGCAGCATGTGACGCTCACGGAGGCGGGACAGGAGGCCTTTGCCACCATCGACGCCCGCTCGCAGGCGGAGATCGGCGCGATGCTGGCCGGGCTCGGCGCGGCGGAACGGCGCGCCCTGATGGGCGCTATGGAAACGATCCAGCGGCTGCTGGGCCCGCGGCGGGGGCAGCCGGCGATGGTGGTGCTGCGGCACCACGAGCCCGGCGATATGGGCTGGGTGGTGCAGCGGCACGGCGCGCTCTACGCCCAAGAGTACGGCTGGGACGGGACTTTCGAGGCCCTGGTGGCGAAGATCGTTGCGAACTTCCTGGAGCATTTCGACCCCAGCTGCGAGCGCTGCTGGATCGCCGAGCTGGAGGGGCGGCCGGTGGGCTCGGTGTTCCTGGTGAAGAAGGCGGAAGGCGTGGCGCAGCTGCGGCTGCTGCTGGTGGAACCGGAGGCACGGGGCCTCGGGATTGGCGGACGGCTGGTGGATGAGTGCACGCGCTTCGCACGGCAGGCGGGCTACCGCTCGATCGTGCTCTGGACGAACAGCGTGCTGACGAGC
>DAOUGF010000402.1:0-14159 GCA_034429295.1 Chloroflexaceae bacterium | reverse complement strand
GAGCCGGCAGCTGAGCCCACTTGGCGCCGGTTGAGTGCTCGAAGATCTGGGGTAAGCGCACCAACAAAACCCCCATCAAGATCAGTGCAGTAATCCCAAGGGCTGTAGGCAGCCACTGAACGGCACCGATAGGACCGGCGTAGCCTCGGGTAGTTGTTGCCATCTCTCGCCTCCCTGTGCCGAATCGTATCGAACGAAGGCCAACAGGTCTGATCGCGCCCTCGTACAATCCTAGCCTGCATGCGGCGTGTGCACATCGTGAGAAGTACGGTCCGGGGTGTTGATAATTACGTATCTCGGCGTGAACGCTCGTAAACGGCTGGCTCCTGTTGGACGAAGGCCGGCGTTCGCACTTCCGGCCGAGGATTCCAATGTGACGCGGAGCCTGGCCGATGGACGAGCTGGCCGCCTACCTGCCGCAGGACCGTGCACGCGCCTTGGCGTTGGGCGGTGAGCTGCCGGAGCTCTGCCACGGCGCGGCGCTCTTCGCCGACCTGTCTGGCTTCACGCCACTCACTGAGGCCCTCGACCGCGCCCTCGGCCCCCGTCGTGGCACCGAGGCGATGACCGAGCAGATCAATCGGGTCTTCGCCACCCTCATCACTGAGGTCGAGCGCTTCGGTGGGAGCGTGCTCGGCTTCGCCGGTGACGCCATCACCTGCTGGTTTGACGACTCCAACGGCTCTGCCCCGACATCAGCTGCCACCTGCGCCCTGGCCCTCCAGGAGGCCATGGGCCCCTTCGCCGCCATCCCGCTGCCCGGCGGCGCGAGCGCCACGCTCAGCCTGAAAGTGGCGCTCGCAAGCCCCCGCTCCGCGGCGACGATCTGCTCTACCGCGGCGGAGGCGGCGGGCCAGCCCGTCGTAGCCAGAAGGTTGCGCTGGTTCTGCAGCTTGGCACGAACAATGGCGCGGGCGGTGGCCAGACTCCAGGCCGGATCGCTGACGCGCTGCATCTGCTGGAGGCGCAGGGCGGCGAAGCGGGAGGGGCCGGCGGAAAGGGTGGCGTAGTGGCGGCTGCCGCTCTGGTTCGTGAGGGTGATGGGGATGCCGCGGCTGAGCAGGTCGACCAGCAGGGCGGTGGAGAGCTGGACACCCTGGCCCATCAGCACCAGCTGGTCGACCTTGTGGAGCGGCACGGCCTGGAGGGTGGCATCATCTTTGGTGATCAGGACCTGCTGGGCGCGCTTGCGCACCGTGGTCCCCTGCTCCTGGATGTAGAGCGTTGCCATCTGGGGTGCCTCCTGGGAAGAGGCGGCCTCACAGGAATTGACGGCATACCAAGGGGGTGCTGTGGACCGCCATTGCTGATGCGCGATCTGGCTCATGGACGCCAAATAGGGTCTGTCGTCGGAGGCGATTATTTGAAATATCCCACAGTGATACTTCCCTTATCGCGGCGATTTTAAGCCACCTTGATTTCTGACACCTTGTTTATCGGCATTGACGCCATGATTCGAGGTCACTATACTAAGGGCCATTGCATTCCTACCCTGGCGCTACCGCCGGTCGCTCCGGCACGCAATGACGAACGTTCGGACAGATACTCAGGGGATCTCCCATGAGATCATCACACTTGCTCGAGCAGGACGCCCCGTCTAACGCCGATGACGTCGAGATGATTGACGAGGCCACCGAGATCAGGAGCCTCGCTGAGGCGATCGCTATCGCGGCTGAGCAGTGGCGCCACGAACTCACCGTGAGCATCGGCCAAGCCCGCAAGATCTCAGGTCTTAAAGAGGCGCAAATCCGCTATTACGAGACCATCGGTGCACTAAGCCCGGCCAAGTCCAGCGAGACGGCCGGCGCCAGCCGGCGCTACTCACTCCTGGACCTGCGTCGCCTTTGTGCCCTGGCCTCGCTTTCGCGGCGTCGCCGTCCCGCTGAAGCCGCCAAGCTGATGCTCCGCCACGTCGACTTGATCGAGAACGGCCCCCATCCCTCAGTAAACACGATCGCCGGCCGTGAGCGTAACACCCTGGCCGATGGTTTCTTCCTCGCCCGGCTGGCTAGCCAGCTGATTCAGCTGCTCCAGGCCAGCCTCGATGCCAACGCGCCGACACCCTCCAGCAGCCCGCTGGTCTTCGGTCTCATCTTCCGCGGCGAGGCTCAAAGCGAGCACATCTTCCACTGTGTGCCGGAGGTCGTTCCTGCTCATGCGCTCTTCGCGCTCCATCAGAGTTCGCCGTCCGGAAGGGGAGAGTCGGTCGCCTCAGCCTTACCTGCTACGACTGGGTATGACGATCAGACAGTGATCTTCTATGGGGAGAGTCCGTTGCCCCTCGACGTGCCAGCCGGCGCCCGCCGTTACTGCTACGCTCCGGCCGGTCACCCTGAGCAGTTGCTTGAGATCCTCGTAGCCCCGGGAACAGATGGTGCGGCGCTGCCAGAGGCTGGCCTTTTTTTTCTCGACGAGCAGCGCGCCGAGGTGCTCGATCGGTTGCTTGCCCTGTTCAACCGGCTCTTCGAGAACTTCCGTGCCCTTGCCGGCCCCATCGACTATCGCTTTCGCTCAGACGGCTTCCCGATCGCACTCACCCGCCGCAGCTACGTCGAGCTCCTCGCGACAATCCGCGATGTGATCTTCCCTCCCGACTCGGATAGTATTGCGGTGCTGCTCATCCCCGATAGCATAGACCAGCCACGCTCGCTCCTGATCCTGGCCCACGTCGGCTACAACCCGGATCTGGCCTCGCAGGTGCGCTTGCCGTTAGGCGATGATGGCCAGGGTCTCTGCGGCAAAGCCTACCTGTTACGTGAGCCTTTTGTCTCGCTCCATGCCGACACCGATAACCGGGTGGCCTATGGACCGGAGGAGGCCAGCAGGGTAGCGATGGCGGTGCCGCTCGCTACCTCCTGGGGCTTATCGCCCTTTGGCGTCCTCTATCTCGCCTCGCGTGATAAAGACGCCCAGCTGCCGAGCACTACGGCGTTCTTCGCGCTTATTCTCGGCAGCATCTTGAGTGAGCTACTCGGGCGCTGGTGGCTCACCCGCCTGCGCCGCGAACTCGACGCCCAACTCCACGGCCGGATCACCCAGATGATCGGCTGGCTCGACAGCCTCGATGAATGCGGGCCGAGCTTCAAGAAAGGTCTGGAGGCCATCCGTTCGATTTGGAAGCGCCTTCCCGAGAATACCAGTACCGTTCCCGACGGGTACTTGACATTAACTGTGCTCGATATCGTCGGCTACCGTGAGAATGTCCAGCGCTTCAGCAACGAGCCACTACCAGTTCAGGCTCAGCAACATGTTGAGCAGGCTGTCGCCCGCGCCATCGGCCCCAATACTCCCTGCTTCTGGTTTCGCAACGATCACGCGCTGCTGTTGCTCGATGGGCATGACGCAGCGCGGGCCGAGGCCAAGGTGCAGGGGCTAATTGAGCTCGTGAGCGCCGCGCCGTTGCTGCTCAGCGATGGGCGAGCGCTTCCGCGTGTGATAGCGGTGCGCCAAGCCAGCCAGACGATCAGCTATCGCAGCCTGCGCCACCTTGCCGGCCCCGATGGCAGCGAGCTCGATACCCAGATGACGGCAATCATCAGCTGGCTGCGCGATGTCGCCGGCGGTAAAGAGCGAGCGATGCTTGGAGCCGTCGGCCCGGGTTTCGTGAGCACGTCCGGCATCTCGTTGCCTTTGCGTCGCTAGAGAAAGCCAGAAAAATCACTCTCGCCCTGGCTGCTCCTAGCTGGATGCTTGGAACTAGTCTCGAATCTTGCAGCGATCATGCAGTGCAACATATGGAAGCTCAAAATAATACTTGATCGCGGGGCAGGGGCCATGATACTATTCTGACACCGCCCGCGCTCGGTACCCGCCGGGACTGCGGCCGAAGGGGGGAGTGACAGCAATGGCTGTCCTCCCCCTTGTTTGTCCCCTCGTGTCAGGAGGCGTATCATGCGGAGCGAACACCACGACACGGAGGCCAAGCTGCGGCCCGCGGCAGCGCCGATCTTTATCCGCACCTTTGATACGGTGGCGGCGTTTCGAGATGGTCAGCAGTTAGCATTCGAAAGCCGCAACACGGGTGCACGCCAGCTGATGCGCCAGCTCGCCTTCAACCTGCTCCACGTCGACCAGCCGGTTCGTCGCAGCGATCTCATCGCCGCGGCCGGGCGGCACAAGACCTACCGCAAGCGCCCCGGTGCGGTAGTGAGTGGCTACTGCGCCATGCTGCGCGGCTGGGGCATGGGCGAGGCGCTTATGACCAGCCAATACTTCGTGCTGCTGCGTAGGCACCCCTGTTGGCATACCGACGGCGATCTGCTGCTCGGCGCCCTCAAAGCCGCCCGCCAACTTGAACGGGACGGTGACGCCCGTGCCGCACTGCGCGAGCTCGAAGGGGCGATCGAGCTCGGCCAGGGCATCTTCCTCGGCGAGCTCGAGGGCGACGAACCGTTCGACCAGATCGATGGTGAGATTGCCTTCTGGGCTGCCTTCCAGCGTGAGGCTCTGCAGCGCTACGCTCGCCTTTGCCTCGATATCGACGATCCGCTGTATTACGACCGGGCGCTGTTCGCCGCCCACCGCGCCCTTGCACTCCGCGGGGAGAACACTGCCGCCGATAATTGCCTTGCCGCCCGCGCCGCCCGCAAGGCCGGCAATGAGCCTCTGGCCGCCTTCTACGAGCAACGTGCTCGTCGGCGGACACCGGATGGCCGCGGCTGCCAGGGGTAGCTCGCCTTACAGCCTGCAGTTTAACCAATGTATAAAACGGCGCCACAGAGGCGCCGTTTTATACGCTTGCTCTAATTCTCGCACCGATCATGCGCTCCCCTACCAGCCACTGCGCTAGAGTAGCCTCGCCGGTTCTTCGGCGCCGCAACTCTGGAAGGAGGATCGCATGCATCTGGATGTTAGTAATCTGGCCCGCTTCAGTGAGGCGCCGCCCGTGCGCGACCCCACACCGCGCCTGCCCCGCCTCACTGAACTTCTGGTGATCGGCGCCGGCAACTCCGGCGAGGCCACCGCCCTGCGGCTCGAGGCCCTGGCCTGGGCCGACGGGCTCAGCCTGACCACCTGCGGGATCAACAACGACGGCTTGGCTCCCCGCCCGATCGTCGTGCGCGGCCCCGACGGCCACATCCACACAGTGGAGTTGATGGAGCGCCTGCTGCTTGGTGGGGGCAACCCGCGCGATCAACTCCGCGACTACCCGCTGCTTGCCCAGCGCTACACCTGGCTCCTGCGCGGCATCCCCGTGATGGAAAGCTACCCGCGCGCCGGCTATGGAGGCCACGGTTTCCCCGCCATCTCCAGCCTCGACCTTGATCTCGATATTGATGCGGTTCTGGCCTTTCTGCAGCGCAACCTGCGTCGTCTACGTGATGACGAGCAGGCCGGCCAGAGTGACTGGGAGCGGCTGATGGCAGCGCGCCGGCGCAACGAGGCAGCCCGACGCCGGCGCCTGCGGATCGTGCTGATCGGTGGTATCGGCGGTTCGATGGGCAACGCCGCCCACCACCAGTTGCCCTACCTGATACGCCACCTGCTGCGTGAGGCCGGCGTGAGCGACTATGAGCTCTGGGGCATCGCCCTGGGACCTCAAGCCTTCAGCGGGCTCACGCCCTTTGTGCGCTACAACGGCCGTGCGCTGCTGCTCGCCCTCGACTATCTGGCCCGCCACGGCCAGCGCCGGACCTACATCAACGGCCTCGAGATCGACATACAGGCTCCGCCCTATGACAAGCTATTCAGCCTCGACGATCCCACGATTGCCGCCGAGGCCGGGCGGGTAAGCGAAGTCGACCTTGAGGCCTTTCTCGACCGCTCGGCCGTGGCGCTGTATCTCCTGCTCGCCCGCGGGACGATCTGGCCGACGATCGCGAGCCATCTGGCTAACAACGACGGCACCGACGCCGACGGTCGTATGCGTTATCTGCACACGGTGCGCGCCGCCGTCGCCGACATCGATCGTACCACGCTCCGCAGCGCCCTGGCCGCTCGTCTCGAGTGCAGCGCTCTTGACCGGCTTACCCGACGCCTGGCGCTGTAGCCCCAGCACCACACCGGTATACCCACAACCAGGTGTGAGGAGACCACCATGATCAACCAGTTGATTGTCACCCCGCCGTCACTACCAGAGCCGCCCGCCAGCCCCGGCCGCGAGCTATGCGCCGCTGTGGGGCTGACCGACGACCTGGCCGAGCGCTTGGTCCTCGACGGTGCCGGCCGCCCCTTCGTCCCGACGGCGCTCGATCTCGCCGATCCGGCAGCGTTCCCAGCCCAGATCGAGCTGCTGATGCGCCCCGACCCAGTGGGCGGCTTCGAGCCGCTGCTGCAGGCTAACCGCGAGCGTCTGATTGCCGACGTTCTGGCCCGGCTCCATGAGCGGCTTGCTGCAGGCGCGGAGACCGGCGCCGCCCGCGCCCTGCTGCTCGATGTGCAGCAGGAGTTGCGCCGTCTGCGGGCGCAGCTCGACGAGCAGGTCGCCGAGCTTAACCGGAGCTATGAGGGCGCCCATGCCGCCCTACGAGCCTGGCAGGAGGCCAGCGGTCGCAAGGCGGGGCTGCTGCACAATCTTGCTGCCTGGCTGATCGGTGGGCCGGAGCATATCTCCGCGCCCCAAGCCGCAGCGCTTTTCAACGAGCGCGAGCGCCTAGCCCTTATCCGGGCTGCTGTGGCTGCCGCCAGCGCAGTGATCGGCCGCATCGCCGACGAGGTGGCCGCCCTGCTCGACCGGCAGGAGGCGCTGCTGCGGGCCTTGCAGGCCGCCGCGGCGACTGTTCGTGCCCGCCTCGCTGCACCGCCCCCTGAGCCTGCCGGCTACGCGCCCTGGAGCTGGCGCGCCAACCCGGCTGTCGTCGCCGATCGGCTGGCTGATGGGGCCACGGCCGATCGGCTGGCCGCCGAGTTGCTGGGCCGGCTGATCGCCGACGGCGACCTCTCCCGGCTCGCGGAGCACAGCGCTGAGCTGGCCGCGAGCGCGGCGGAGGAGCTGATCACCGGGCTGAGCCTGGCCCGTTGCATTGAACTTGAGGCAGGCGCCGACAGCGCTGGCGATTTCGACCCGCTGGTGCTGGTTGGCCAGCGTCTGCTCAGTGAACTGGAGGAGCGCCCGAGTTGGCGTCTGCGCCGCGGCTGCCGCCCGCGCATCGAGGTGGTGCAGGTGACAGGCGACGGCGAGCCGGTCTATCAGCTCGAGGGCCTGGGTACAGCAGCGTATGGCGCAGGGGGCGAACGGATCGGTTTCGTGCGCGTCGAGCTAGGCGTGGCCATCGACGATCTCCAGCTGATGCACGAAGGCGACGAAGCGTTCCGCCGCGCGCTGATCCAGCGCAATCTGTTTCTGATCGAGGAGCTTGCGGCGCAGGAGCCTTCCGGGCTGGTGGCCTCGACCGCCCAAGCACAGAACGGGCTGACCACGCCGACTACGACAGCGAGAGCGGTATATGGAGACGGGGTATAACGAGGTGTGGCGCCTCCTCGCTGCCCTCAGCGCTCTGATTCTGGTCGGGCCGGGAGCAGCGACGCCGGCCCCACCTCCGGCTCCGCTCGCGGCGGTGGCCCTGGCGCCGGCCATTGCCGAGGCGCCTGCGGCGGGGCATGCCCGCGGGGTGTTTTTCAGCCGGAAGGTTGAGATCGAGTTGCCGCGGGGTGAGGCCATACTTGCATCCACCCCTGACGGTGCCGGGGCGCTTTGCACCGATGATGAGGCAATCGTCAGCGCGCGCGGCCCCGACGGCGCGTCGCTCAGCTGGGCGCACCTCTTTGCCGATGGCGAGCGCCGTGTGATTCGCTGCATCGGGCCACAGCCGCTCCAGATCGAACGCGCCGGCCGCTACACGCTGACGATCACGCTGACCGACCGGCTCGCCCACACCTTCAGCTCACGCCCCTATTACCTGGTGTGGCGCTCCGAGGGGGCCATGTCGGTCATGGCTATCACGGTCGTGCCCACAGTGACTTCCGTCCCTAAGCGGCCCACGAGTGCCGCTCCCGCCCCAACGCGACCTCCAACGCCGAGCTCTACCCCGATGCCGGCGGCCACGCAGCCGCCGGCCACGCTGGAGCCGGAACCTGCGTCTGCTGCGGGGGTATGGTTCGGCCGGGCCACTGTAGCGCTGGCCGTGCTGGCCGTGCTTGTCCTGCTCTGGCAAAGCCGTCGCGCCCGGCCTGTCCTGCGCGGCATCATCGACCTGGCCGACCGCGAGACGGGCGAGGCGCGCACGCTCCTGCTGCGCCGCTACCCGCGCGGCTTGGCGATCGCCCGTAGGCCACTCGAGCCCCTAACCTTGCCCGCCGATCCGAACCGGCCTCCAGCGGTGGAGATCCTGCCAGGCCCCCGCGGGCCGGAGCTGCACTACCTCACAGCTGGACAAACGGAGAGCCGAGTCGCTCTGCACGATGGCGTTGCGCTGCTGATCGACAGCGCGCTGGAGCTGCGCTACCGGCGCGATATCTAAACCATGGAGGGACTATGACATGGCCGATTATCTGGTGTATGGGAATCGGCTCGCTCAGCTGCGCTCTGCTGGCCATCGCTACGATGGTGGCCCGGCCCCGGCTCTCGGGCTTGCGGCCGGTGCGACTGGTGCGAGGCTGTCTGGCGAGTCTACTGCTGGCGCTGAGCCTGGGCCTGGCCGCAGCCGCCCTCAGCATCGCCCTCACCCCGCCCCCCGGCGCCTGATCCTGCAGGTCGACGGGACGCCTGGCGCTCTCCGAGCCGGTCTGGCCGGCGTGGCAGCCGTCATCCGCGGACCGCACGGTCATGTGTGGACCTGGCGCTGCGGCTGTGTGCCGGCGGCTACCTGTAACGAGGCGGAGTACCAGGCGGTGATCTTCGGCCTTCAGCTAGTGATCGAGCGCTTCCCCCAAGCCGGCGTCCGCTGCCTGACTGATAGCCGCGTCGTGGTCGAGCAACTGACCGGACGCGTAGCCGTGCGCACCACTGGGCTAGCCCCGCTGCATGCCCGCGCCGTGGCCCTGGCCCGGCGGTTATCTGCCGCGCAGTTCGTCCACATCCCGCGCGAGCTCAACCGGCTCGCCGACGCCCTGGCCTGGGAGGCTCTCGAGGGCCGCCAGCTGCTCCAGGGCCTCGATTGAGCGACGCGCCTGCCGGTATCTCGCTGGCGGGCGCTGTAAGGATACGGAGCCGTACTATGGCACTTTTCCCACGTTACGAGGGCCCACCGCTGATCGAGCAGATCTGCGCGGTAAGCAACATGACTGCCGCCTACCGCCAGGTGCGCGCCAACATCGCCGCATACCGCCGTGGGCGCAGCGCTGGCCCCGATGGGGTGACCCTGCGCGATTTCGATGCTGACTGGCCCACCCAGATGGCGCAGCTCACCGAGGAGTTGCGCTCGAACACTTACCGCGCACTGCCGGCCCAGTTGGTCGAGATCCCCAAGCGCGGCGGCGGGGCGCGGGCGATCGCGATCCTGGCCATGCGCGATCGAATCGCCCAACGTGCTGTGCTGCAAGTGCTCGGCCCGGTCTTTGACCCGCTCTTCCTCGACTGCTCCTATGGCTGCCGGCCGGGGCTGAGCGTGGCCGACGCCCTCAGCCGGGTCGCCCGCTATGCCCAGCAAGGACATACTTGGGTCGTGGACGCCGATCTGGCCGACTACTTCGCCAGCATCGACCAGACCATCCTGCTTGCCCTGGTCCGCCAGCGAGTGGCGGAGCCGGCCGTCCTGCGGCTGATCGCCAGCTGGCTCGACGCCGGTGCCCACACCGCGGCGGCCACGCCGATCGACCCGTCGCCCGCTGCGTCGCTCGTGAGCCGCGGCGTCACGGCGCTGCGCGGTCTACTCGACGGCGCCGCCCCGCCTCCCGCGCCGTTGGCCGACCCTTACGCCACGGCGGCTTGGGAGCACCCTGGCGATGGCTGGGTCTCGCCTTACGCCGGGGCGCCTGTGGGCGGCTACCGCAATTCGCCGATCAACACCCTCTGGAGCGCCTTCCTGCTGGCGCGACCGCTGATTGAGGGCAGTCGGCGAGTCCTGCCCTACCTGCGTCGCATCGGCGGGCAACGGGCCATGATCGCCGGCGGGGTCGCTGCCGGAGCGCTAGCTGCCTACGAGCTGGCCCAGCGTTGGCAGCCGCTCCGCCCGCGCGGCACCGTCCAAGGCGGGCCGCTCTCGCCCTTGCTGGCCAACATCTACCTGCATCCCTTCGACATCGCCCTGACCAGCCAGGGCCTGCGCCTCGTGAGATTTATGGACGATTTTGTGGTCCTCTGTGCCACCCGCGCTGATGCCGAGCGCGCCCTGGTCCTGATCGAGCGCCAGTTGACCGCCCTGCGTTTGCGCCTCAACCCGGCGAAGACCAGTATCCGCGACTACGACGAGGGCATTGACTTCTTGGGCAGCAGCCTGGCTCCGCGCCGGCGCGGCCCCACCCTGGAGCAGGGGCTGGAAAGCTTTATCGATGCCCAGCGCGCCCTGCGCGAGGCGATGCAACAGGCCCGCGCGGGCGCTCGTCGCGCTCGCCGGCGTGTCGGCCGCAGAGCGCGGCCGGGCAAGAAGTAGCAAGGAGAGCCAGCACCATGCCGCCGTTGTATGTCAATGAGCAGGGCGCCACTGTGCGCAAGAAGGACAACCAGATCCTGGTCACCAAGGACGGGAAATCCGTGCAGGAAGTGCCGATCAACAAGATCGACCAGCTGATCGTCATGGGGCGCGGGGTGCAGGTCTCCACAGCGCTGCTGGTGGCGCTGATGGAGTTGGGCATCCCGGTGACGATCACCAATCAGCGCGGCAGCCGCCACTACGCAACCCTCGCCCCCGGCGTTTCCCGCTTCGCCGCGCTGCGCACCGCACAGATGCGCTTCACCGCCGATGAGGCGGCCGCTCTGCCCCTGGCGCGGGCAATGATCGCCGCCAAGCTGGTCAACCAGCGCCGGCAGCTCGCCACCACGCGCTGGCCGGCGGCCGCCGCGGCCATTGTGCAGATCGACGCAGCGGCCGCCGGCCTCGCCGCGGCGCCAAACATCGAGAGCGTGCGCGGCTACGAGGGCGCTGCCGCCGCAGCCTACTTCGGGGCCTGGCGGGCCAGCCTGCCGCCAGCCTGGGACTTCGGCGGGCGGGCTTTCTATCCGCCGCCTGACCCGGTGAATGCCATGCTCTCCTTCGGCTACACCCTGGCCTTGAACGACGTGATGGTCGCGGTGCAGATAACCGGTCTCGACCCTTATATCGGCACCTTCCATATGATGGAGGCTGGGCGACCATCGCTGGCGCTCGACCTGCTAGAGGAGTTCCGGCCCTTGCTGGTGGACCGGCTAGTGCTCGACCTGATCGGCAAGAGCGCGGTGGCTCGCGAACAGTTCGAGCGCCCCTCCAGCCGGCCCGACGCGGTGTACCTGAGCGAGTCCGGTCGGGCCATCCTGGTTGATCGCTACGAGGTTTTGCTTAACAGCCCGGTGATGGTACCTGGGGTGGGTCGCACCTCCTGGCGGCTAGCCATCCTCGCCCAGGCCCAGATGGTGGCACGGGTGATCCGCGGGGAGCAGCGGGAATATGTCGGGCTGACGCCCTGATCTGGGTCTGGCCCCAGGCTTCTGATGAGGCCTGGGGCCTTAGAGATTTACGCGCCTCAGACTTGCGGTGGGGCCGCCCGTGGGCAACTGAATGCAGAAGCTAGCAACTCTCCATATAGCGAGGAGCACCATGTTTACCGTGATCAGCTACGATATCGTCGAGGATAAACGCCGCACCAAGGTGCTCAAGCACCTGCGCGGCTACGGCACCCACGTCCAGTACAGCGTCTTCGAGTGCAACCTCGACGTCACTCAGATGGCTCGCCTGCAGGCCGAGTTGCTCGACCTAATCGACCGCAATACCGACAGCGTGCGCATCTACCGGCTCGACGTCACCTCCATGCGTCGCACCCAAGTGCTCGGCTTGGGTCAGGTCACCAGCGATCCGCTCTACTATCTGGTTGGCGGTTCGCCGGGCGGAAGCTGAGCGGATGGAAGCCAGGGCCAGGATACGGTCGAGCCGGAAGGAGCGCTCGGCGCCGCGCAGCAGGCAGAAGGCGTCGAGGTAGCGCCGCCCGCCGGCCTGGCGTAGCGCGATCGGGCGCACGGTGCGCTCGAGGCAGACACCGTCAGCGTCGCGATAGCGCAGCATCACCATCTGGCCGCGCCCGATCGCCTGCGTCAGTTCGCGTTCGATCCGTCGCGCCTGGGGGGCTGATAGCGCTGCTGGCGCGGTCGTCGATGGCACCTCTGCAACTGCAGGCTCCCACGGCGTCGCGGTTGGTCCCAGATCAAGGCCGAGACCGAGTTGCGCGAGGGCAGCGTTGACAGCCGTGCGCAACTCCGGCGGCAGCCCGGCCTCCAGTCGTTCTGCGAGGTCGGGCGGGGGCGGCAGCGGCAAATCGGGCCCGGCGTGGCGACGGTAGAAGGCGCAGGCCACCAGCAACGCGGCCCGTTCGCCGGCGCTAAGCTCCTCCGGCGCAACCGGTGGTGGCGAGGCAACCAGCTTCACCTCAAGGCCCTGGCGCTCAAGGGCTCGCGCCAGGGTCGCGGCACGGGCAGGTTCCACCGTGGCCAAGCCGGGAGCCAGTCGTGCCGAGATATGCCGGCGCACTGAGCGCGAGCGTGTGGCCATATCGAGGGCCACTGGATCGGCGCTCGAAACGAGCATCTGCGGCGCGATCTGCGCCACAGGCGCCTGCGCTGGCACGCCAGCGGGCCAGCCGGGAGGCGCCGCTGTCACACGCCGGCGCAGCATATCGGCGCGGGCGCCGGGACCGAGGCCCACGCCCATCTGGCCAGAGGGCGCAGTCAGCAGGCGGTAGATCACACCATCTGCATCTGTCGAGTGCCAGCTGAGGTGCGGCGCGAGTTGGAGCAGATCGGCGTCGGCGCTCGCATGCGGCACCTGTAGCAGGTCGGGGCCTACAGCCTGCCAGCCTTGAGCCGGCGCTTCATCAGCCGCAGGCGCAGCGTCTGGCCGGAAGAGCGTGTCGGGGGAAACCCATGCCAGGACGCCGAGCCAGGTGAGCGGGCCGCGCAGCGCCGCCTCCCAGACCATACGAGCCCGCCGGGGCTGCCAGGGCGCGCGGCTCACTTGGCGGAAGCCGTGGGTCTGTGCATCGGCGAGCGGTCCGAGGGCGGCTGTGAGCGCGTCGTGCAGCCCACCGGCGGCGAGTCGCCGGCCAGCAGGCAGGGCCGCGGCGCGAGCGAGCAGGCGTCGGCGCAGCAGCGGCCAATCGAGACCACGCCCATCGACGCGCAGAGCAGTGGCCCAGGCGTCAGGGCGGGGTAGGGCGACCCAGGCCGCCCTGAGGCGCTCGATCCGCTCGCGCGGCGGGAGCGCCAGAAAAACCTGAGCGGCGATGGTGGGGGCAGCGAGGCTCCTGTGCGTAGCAGCCAGGCCCAGCTGGCAGAGCAGCGCCCAAGCGAAGGCGGCGAGGGAGTCGGGATCGGCGGTGAGGGATACGAGGCGCGGGCGCAATCTGGCCAAGGCCGATCGGGACAGACGGCCATCGGCGCGAACGGGCAGGGGCTGCGCTGCGGCGGCCACCAGGATTGCGACAGCCGCTACGTCGGCGGGCGGGTGGGGCGGGAGCACTGATGCCAGGCCGAGATCTGGGAGCGCGAGCGGCTGGGGCAGCCAGCGCCGCAGCTCGGGTGGCAGCATCAGATGGGCCGGGTTTCTTGGGCGGGCAGGACGCGGGAGAAGCCAGCCGAGAAGCAACAGACGCTCCCCGATACTGCGAGGGCGCGGATCAGTGACGAGCTCGGTGAGAGGCCGGATGGGACCAAGCTTCCGGGCGGCCTCGGCGGGGCGTAGGCCGCCGCGGGCGTGGCGGAGGAACTCGAGCGTATCGCGGACCTCTGGCTCGAGGGTCGCGTAGACCGCACGGACTGTGGCGGCGCGGCACAGTGCGGCGCGCAGCCGGGCCAGGCGCTCGGCGGAGTCATGGCGGCGTGGCAGCGAGACGCGGTTGTGGCGGGCGATCAGACGCTGCAGCGTGGGCGGCAGCTCGGCGAGCATTGTGGCCCAACGGTTCATCGTTGACCTCCGACGATCGACCTGCTAAACTGCGATCAGTCCTCGCATCCTATCAATATCCGGCCAGAATCTCAAACTGCCACGGTTAGGCCGGTCACTCGTCATCCCTGTCGGTGGCCTTGCAGCGCCATCCGCCATGATGGGGTTGATGCGAAGGAGAGAGGATCAGCGCCCCGCTGCGAAGGGGGTCGAAAC
>DAOUGF010000401.1:0-2839 GCA_034429295.1 Chloroflexaceae bacterium | reverse complement strand
GCAGAGGGGCATGCGCCGCCGGGCGCCTCGCTTGGGAACGCCGTCGGATTTGGGGGTCCGGGGGCGAGGCCCCCGGCGCGGGGGTTGTCAGGGGGCGTGCGCCCGCCCCCTGACGGCGGGGAGCGGGGCGCCAGCGCCCGCAAGAGGCAGCGTCACAGATGCCAACAACCAAGTACAGGGCGCTCAGCGCCCGCAGTCGGTGTGGGCGCCTGCCCATTTCTGCGCCGGGGTGCGGGCGCCAGCCCCCACACGCTTTGCTCACACCCTGTGGCAAAGTGCACGAACCTTGACAGCCCACAGGCAGTGTGATACACTCACTGTATAACGCACTGCGTTATACAGTGATGGGTGCAGGGCAGATGGCTGTGGTATGATCTGCGGAAGCGCCCACTCGTGCATAGATAGTCACGGAGGCCCTGCCATGAGCACCGCCGAAGAGATCGAGGTCAACGTCCGCCAGATCGACGAGCCCGTCGCCACCCCGGCCCCGCCTGTCCAGATGTTTGAGCTGATGCGTAAGCTCATGCTGGCGGGCGTCGGCGCCTTTGCCCTCACCCGCGACGAGGCCGAGGCCTTCCTGAACCGCCTGGTGGAGCGCGGCGCCCTGGCCCAGAAGGACGCCCAGCGGCTAATGGACGAGACAGTGACTCGCCTGCGCTCGGCCACCCAGCCCCAGGCCACCAAGGTGGAGAATACGCTCACCAACGTCACCAGCCAGGTGAGCGGGCTCTCCTCGCAGGTGGAGAGCGGCTTCGAGCAGCTCCTGAACCGGCTCAACATCCCCTCGAAGCGGGATATCGACGAGCTGAGCGCGAAGATCGCCCAGCTGGCCGCCAGGGTGGAGGAGCTGCGCCGCAGCCAGGAGACGCCGACGAAGGCTCGGGCCACCAAGAGCGCCGAGACCAAGGGCGACGAGAGCGCCTAGCTCTTGCGCCAAGCAGAGACGCCGGGCTGGAGCTCGTCTCCGGCCCGGCGTTTTGCCGTCCCTGCTCTGACACACTGTGTTATAATGAGCTCACTCGCCCTCTAGCCCCATCTGCTATGCATATCATCAAGAAATACGCCAACCGCAAGCTCTACCACACCAACCAGAAGCAGTACATCACCCTTGATGGCATTGCCAAGCTGGTGCAGAAGGGCGAACCGGTGCAGGTGCTTGATAACGAGACGGGCGAGGATATCACCTCCAGCATTCTCGCGCAGGTAGTGCTCCACTCCCGCGGCCGTAGCACCCAGCCCCTCCCCACCCAGCTCCTCACCGGCCTGATCCAGATCGGCGGCGATACGCTCTCCAATCTGCGTCGCGCCCTCTTTGCCTCCCTCAGCGGCAACCTGATCGACGCAGAGATCAGCCGGCGGATCGACCAGCTCGTGGCCGAGGGCACGATCAGCGACGATGAGGCCAGGCAGTGGCGTAAGCATCTGCTGCGCAGCGAGTTCAACGCCACGGCCGAGCGCGAGCTCGCCGCTCACGCCGCCGAGGTGCCCAGCCGCAATGACGTGGTCAACCTCCACTCGCAGGTCGACGCCCTCGCCAAGATCGTCGATCAGCTCCTGCAAGAGCGCCGAACAAAACGCCAGGATACTTGATATTGGATGCGCTGGGCAGGCTCACCGAGCATCTGCGCTGGGCAGCCCATGATGGAGCGCCAAGATCCAACCTCCATTCTCCGGTATCCCCGTTGGGCAACGAGGCTTCTATGCAACGCAGCAAAACCGCGCTGGTGCTTGCCGGCGGCGGTGTCGCGGGGGCAGCCTATGAGATCGGAGCCCTCTGCGCGATCGATCAGCTCCTCGACCAGCTTTCCGTCAACGAGTTCGACTTTTATGTGGGCACTTCGGCCGGCGGCCTGATCGCTGCCTGCCTGGCAAACACGATCTCGCCCCGCACGCTGCTCTCGCTCTTAGAGAGCCCGCTACTCGGCATCGACCAGCTCGCCCCGCAGCATCTCTTCTCTCTCAACCTGGCCGGAGCGCTCCATCGCGCCGGGCGCCTCCCAGCAGCGGTGGTGGAGGCCGCCCGCCGCATCTTCATCGAGGGCGGCCAAGTCTCGCTGCTCGATCTGGTCGAGGCGCTCGCCGTGGGCCTGCCTAATGGCCTCTACGACACGCACGCCCTCGAGCGCTACCTCCGCGACGCGCTGAGCCAGCCGGGCCGCAGCAACCGCTTCGGCGATCTGCCCCGCCCGCTCGCTATCGTCGCCACCGAGCTCGACACCGGCGAGCGGGCCGTCTTCGGCCAGCCGCCCCTCGATGAGGTGCCGATCTCCCTCGCCGTCTGCGCCTCGGCCGCCATCCCGCTCTTCTACCGGCCGGTGCGGATCGGCGAGCGCGATTATCTCGACGGCGGTATCCGCGGCACAGCCAGCATCGATGTGGCGATCGAGCGCGGCGCCACGCTGATCGTCTGCATCAACCCGATGGTGCCGTACGACAATAGCCGTCACCTGCCCGGTCGCAGCATCAGCGATGAGGGCCTCTCGCGCATTGGCAACCAGATCTTCCGCACCTTCGTCCACGCCGGGCTCCACTACCATATCAAGCAGGTGCGCCGCCGCCATCCCGAGGTCGACATCGTGCTGATCGAGCCCACCCGCGACGACCGGGTGATGTTCGCCGACAATACGATGCGCTACCGCACCCGTATGCAGATCGCCCGCCACGGCTTCAAGACTGTGGCCGCCCACCTCAACGAGCATTACGATTATTACCAGGCGATGCTTGCCCGCCACGGCATCAGCATCAGCAGGGAGCGGATCGACCGTGACCTGTGCAACCTGCGCCGCGCCGGCGACGACCTGCAGGCCG
This sequence comes from Chloroflexaceae bacterium, assembly GCA_034429295.1. Taxonomy (GTDB): domain Bacteria; phylum Chloroflexota; class Chloroflexia; order Chloroflexales; family Chloroflexaceae; genus OHK40. The sequence continues at coordinate 31 of DAOUGF010000401.1, read as the reverse complement.
TCAAGGCTGTCCTTGTGAGCGGCGGCTCGCT
>DAOUGF010000400.1:0-3282 GCA_034429295.1 Chloroflexaceae bacterium | reverse complement strand
CAGGCCTACGGCGAGTTGCTCAAGGTCGCCTATCCCGCCGTGAAGCGGGCCGACCCCCGCTCCCAAGTGCTCAACGGCGGCCTACTGCTCGAGCGGCCCTACGATCCGGCCACAGGTGAAGGGCGCATGGCCCGCTTCCTCGAGGGCATGCTGGCTGCTGGCGCCGGCGGCTCGTTCGACATCCTCGCCTTCCACAGCTACAGCTACTACAACGGCACGGCCGACGGCGGTCTGGGCGCCCAGGACTGGAAGCCGGGCTATCTGCGGGCGTTGCTGGAGCGCCACGGCCTCGAGAAGCCGCTCTTCAACACTGAGGGCGCGCTCCTCTGTATGGCGCCGAGCGCCGCATGCGCCGAGGCGCAGGCCCACGCGATGGGCCGCCTCTACGTGCGGGCCCTGCGCGACGAGCTGATCGGCTACATCTGGTATCTCTACGATAGCGACGGCTTCCGCAGTACGGCCCTGGTTGAGCCGCAGAACCCCACCCAGCGCCGGCCTGCCTACGCCGCCTTCGCCACGGCAGCCGCCGCTCTCGGCGCTCACCAGTATGCCGGGCCCGTGGCAGGGCTGCCCGCCGGGGTCGAGGCCCACCGCCTCACTGACGGCCCCCGGACGACCTTCGTGCTCTGGGCGAACATACCGACACAGGTGACGCTGCAGTTGGGCGCCGCCGGCACCGTGAGTTGTACTGCCTGGAACGGCGCCGCGCTGCCCTGCACGCCTGCCGCTGGTGCTCTCACGCTCCAAGCTGGCCCCGGCCCGATCTATGTGAGCACGTTGCCCTGAGCGGAAGGCTGAAGCAGTTGCGCTGCGACTGCTTCAGCTGGCGGGCCGCTAATTTGCCCCCGATACCCAGTGGTGGTATAACAATTGCGGGGCGGAAGGCGCGGCGGGGTCGCGTTGATGTGGAATAGATGAGAACCCGATGTGGGGCGGATGTTGGCGGGCGTAGCTCGTGGCATCCGCCCGTTTTCACGGGGCGAAGAACGAGGAGTTGTCCGGTGCGAGTCGCGATGCTGAGCGTCCATAGCAGCCCTCTGGCTCGCCTGGGCGGCAAAGAGGCGGGCGGGATGAACGTATATGTGCGCGAGTTGGCCCGCGAGCTCGGCGCCCGCGGCGTACCGGTCGATATCTTCACCCGCAGCCAGGACCGTTCGGCGCCCACGGTCGAGCCGCTCTCCTGCGGCGTGCGGGTGGTGAACCTGCACACTGGCCCGGCCGCCCCCTACGATAAGAACTGGATCCTCACCTACCTGCCCGAGTTTGTGAGTCGGGTGCGCTGTTTCGCCGACTGCGAGGATCTTTCCTACGACATCATCCACAGCCACTACTGGCTCTCCGGCGAGGCCGCCCTGCGCCTGCGCCGCAGCTGGGGGGTGCCTGTGGTCCATATGTTCCATACCCTTGGCGCCATGAAGAATAGCGTGGCCCGCAGTAAAGAGGAGACCGAGACGGGTCGCCGGATCGCCATCGAGCGGCGGCTCATGGGCGAGGTTGACGCGGTGGTGGCCGCCACACCGCTCGACCGGGCACAGATGGTCTGGCACTATGGCGCCGACCCTGAGCGCATCAGGGTGGTGCCCTGCGGCGTGGACCTGAAGCGTTTCCGCCCCGCCCCCCAAGCCGAGGCAAGGGCCAAGCTCGGCCTGCCCGCCGACGGGCGCCTGCTCGTCTGCGTGGGCCGCATGGAGCCGCTCAAAGGCATGGACACCCTGATCCGCGCCCTGGCCGCGCTGCGGGCCGCGGGTTGCCCTTGGTCGTCGAAGCTGCAGGTGCTGCTGATCGGCGGCGAGGTTGAGGCGAAGGTCCAGAGCTGGAATGCCGAGCAGCGGCGGCTCGATGCGCTGCGCCGCGAGCTCGGCGTGACCGAGGCGGTGCGCTTTCTGGGCGCCCAGCCCCAGGAACTCCTGCCCGACTACTTCGCGGCGGCGGATGTTGTGGTCGCGCCCTCGCACTACGAGTCCTTCGGGATGGTGGCTCTCGAGGCCATGGCCAGCGGCGCGGCGGTGGTAGCCTCCAACGCCGGCGGTATGGCCCTGACGATCGAGGACGGGCGCAGCGGCTTGCTTGTCCCGCCCGACGACCACGCCGCGCTCGCAGCCCAGATCGGGCGGCTGCTCGATAGCCCGGCCCTCGCCGCCGCGCTGCGGACTGGTGCCCGGCGCCGCGCCGAGGAGTACGGCTGGGGCAGCGTGGCAAAACGCATCGGCGCGCTCTACGAGGAGCTCGTCTCCGCCCGGCAGCTGGCCTGGGCGGCGAGGCGGCGCATGGCTCAGGTGTCGTAGGAGCGGAGGAGCAAGCAGATGCCAGGGACAGCACCCTGTTGCTGCCCTTTGCGCCCTCTTTGTCTCGGCGCCGGGCTGGGTTTGGAGCAGATTGTATGGCCGCGTTGAGCCGCGCTGGAACGCTCGCCCTGGTGTGCGGGGCGTATATCGGATCGGGGCTGTGCCTCTCCTCGGTGGGGCCAAGCCTGCCGGCCCTGGCGGCCAATGTGGGGCGCGATGTTGCGGCTGTGGGCGCGCAGTTCACGGCCTTCTCTCTCGGCACGGTGAGCGTGCAACTGGCGGCGGCCCCGCTAGGTCAGCGCCTCGGGCAGCGGACGGTGCTGGGTTGGGGCGCCCTGCTGTTGGGGCTGGGGATTCTCGGCGAGACCCTGAGCACGAGCCTTGTGCTCCTGCTCGCGTGTGCCCTGCTCGGCGGCCTGGGCTTCGGCTGTGTGCTCGCCGCCGGGGTGCTGCTGGCCGCCGGCCTCTTCCCTGAGCGCAGCACCTCGGTGCTCAACCTGGTGAATCTCTTCTTCGGCGTCGGCTCGATCCTTGGGCCGCTGGTGGCCGGCGTGGCGCGGGCCCGCCTCGATGCGCCCCAGATCGCCATGATGCTCGGCGCCGGGCTTCTACTGCTGTTGGCACCCGGCTTCGCTTGGGCGGCCGACCCTGCTCGCCGCGAGGTTGTGCGGCCCGATGCGCCCGGGACGCCAGTGCCCTGGGGCTTTGTGGCGCTGCTGGGGGTGCTGCTCGCTGCCTACAGTGGCACCGAGATCGCGGTGGGCGGCTGGGCAGCGCTCTACCTGGAGACGAGCACGACTCTGGCTCCGGCCCAAGCCGCCCTGGCGGTGTCGAGCTTCTGGCTAGCCCTGACCGGCGGGCGCGCCCTCGGGGCGCTGCTCGGGCTTGTGCTCGGCGCCCGCGCGCTTCTCGCCGCCGCGCTCGCGCTGCTCGCCCTCGCGTCAGGTCTGCTGCTGGCCGGCCTGGGCAGCGTTACCCTCTCGTTGGTGGCCTTGAT
>DAOUGF010000399.1:0-7007 GCA_034429295.1 Chloroflexaceae bacterium | reverse complement strand
TCAGCCTTCCACTTCTGCGCGACGATCGCGGTGCGATCTAGCTGATCCCCTCGGCGATCTCGAGCATCGCCTGGGCCATCAGGAAGGCCGAGGTGGCGCCGGGGTCCTGATGGCCGATCGAGCGCTCGCCGAGATAGGAGGCGCGGCCCTTGGTGGCGAGCATAGGCGTGGTGGCCTTCATGCCCTCCTCGCAGGCGGCCACCGCCTTGCGCAGTGCGGTCACATAATCGTCGCCCGCGGCGTGGGCGGCCTTGAGAGCATCGACGGCCGGGCCGATGGCGTCGATCATCGTCTTCTCGCCGCGGGTAGACTTCCCGCGGGTCTGGATACCCTCAAGGGCGGCCTCGAGGGCGGCGATCACATCCTCGGGCCCGAGCTCGAAGCGGTCGGCGAGGGCCATGCCAGCCCGCAGGAAGGCCGTGCCGTACAGAGGGCCGGAGGCGCCGCCCACCGTCGAGACTAGCGTGGTGCCGACCGTCTTGAGGATCGCGCCGATATCCTTATCGGCGACGCTGGGCAGCTTGCTGAGCACTGTGGTGAAGCCCCGGTCGAGGTTCACCCCGTGATCTGCGTCGCCGATAGCCGAGTCGAGCTGTGTGAGATAGTCACGCTGCTCCTTCACGCGCGCGGCGACGAGCTCGATGAACTTGATGACATGGTCGGCCTGGATCTGCATGTCCGCCTCCGGCGGCAAGTCAACATGCAAAATGCAAAACGCAACCTTGGCGGCTACGGCTTTTGCATTTTGCGTTCTGCATTTTACATTCCCCAGCGCAGCGCCGGCGTGTGCACCGGAGCGTCCCAGAGCTTCGTCAGCTCATCATCGAGCTTCACCAGCGTGAAGGAGGCGCCCGCCATCTCCAGCGAGGTGATGTAGCTGCCGACGAGCCTGCGGCTGATGGTGATCCCCTTGCCCTTGAGGATCTTGTTCAGCTCGTTGTACATGATGTAGAGCTCGATCAGGGGGGTGCCGCCCATACCGTTGACGAAGGCGAGCACCTGATCGCCGCTCTTGAAGGGCAGATCCTCAAGGATCGGCTGGGCGAGGGCCTCGGCGATCTCGGCGGCCGGCGCGATCTTCACGCGGGTGCGGCCAGGCTCGCCGTGGATACCGATGCCGATCTCCATCTCGTCATCCGGGAGGTCGAAGGTGGGCTTGCCGGCGTGGGGCACCACGCAGCTGGTGAGGGCCATGCCCATGCTGCGGCCCTGGGCGTTCACCTTCTCGGCGATGCGCTTCACCTCGGCAAGATCCGCGCCGGCCTCGGCAGCCGCGCCGACGATCTTCTCGAGCAGCACGGTCACGCCCACGCCGCGGCGCCCCGCCGTGTAAAGGCTGTCCTTGACGGCCACGTCATCATTGGTGACCACCGAGGCGACCTCGATCCCTTCGGCGGCGGCCAACTCAGCAGCCATCTCGAAGTTCATCACGTCGCCGGTATAGTTCTTGACGATATGCAGCACGCCCTTGCCGCCGCTCACGGCCTTGGTGGCCTCGAGCATCTGATCGGGAACCGGTGAGGTGAAGACGGCCCCAGGGCAGGCGGCGTCGAGCATACCCTTGCCCACAAAGCCGCCGTGCATCGGCTCGTGGCCCGAGCCGCCGCCCGAGATCACGCCCACTTTGCCCTGCACTGGCGCGTCGGCTCGTACGATGTAATCCGGGTCAAAGTGGACCTTGATCAGGTCGGCGTGGGCGTCGGCCATGCCGGCGAGGGCCTCCTTGACCACATTTGCCGGATCGTTGATCAGCTTCTTCACTGGCATTCTCCTCCGTTGGTATGAGGGCGAGGCGCGCCGGGCGCCTCGCCCGATCGAGCCCACCGCTAACCGTCCGCGACGGTGTGCGCTACGCGGCGGGGATGATTGCGTTGGCGATCAGCGCCGCGATGATGCCGCCGACGATCGGGCCGACCACCGGGATCCAGGAGTAACCCCAATCGGAGTCGCCCTTACCGGGGATGGGCAGGATCGCGTGGACGATGCGGGGGCCGAGGTCACGGGCAGGGTTGATGGCGTAGCCCGTGGGGCCGCCAAGGGAGAGGCCGATGCCCCAGACGAGGGCGCCAACCAGGTAGGGGGCGAGGCCCGGGGCCGGCGAGCCGTTGGCGGCGCCGTTGGCGGCGAAGATGCAGAAGATCACGAAGACCAGGACGAAGGTGCCGATGATCTCGCTGATCAGGTTGGTGCCAGTGTTGCGGATCGCCGGGCCGGTGCTGAAGACCGCCAGCTTCAGGCCAGGATCCTCGGTCTCACCCCAGTGGGGCATGTAGTGCAGCCAGACAAGGATCGCACCGATGATGGCGCCGATCATCTGGGCGATGATGTGGAAGATCGCCGTGGTGACGTCGTAACCGCCCCGCAGCAGGACGGCGATCGTCACGGCCGGGTTGATATCGGCGCCGGGGCTGCCGAGGGCGGCGGCGGTGAACACGCCCGCCATCACGGCGAAGGCCCACCCTGCCGTGATCACGATCCAGCCCGAGTTCTGGGCCTTGGACCGGTTCAGCAACACTGCGCCCACCACGCCATCACCGAGCAGGATGAGAATCATCGTGCCGAAAAGCTCGCCCAAAAATGAGCTGGGCATTGGGTCCTCCTCACAACAGTAATCGTCCTTGACCGTGTTCGTACCGTCGAACATCAGCCGTTGCGCCTCAGCGCTCCGGCTGCTGCCGCGCGTCATGGCGCGGCGTGACCCTGGCCATCGTCTGTCGTGTGTTGGATTGGGTGGGACTACGCGGCACGCGCTTCCCGCTCGTTCACCTCCTCTCGGGCGAGGTTAGAACCTCGGCATACCTGTTAGTGCGCAGGACGGAGCGCACAGCGAAGCCAGCCCGCGCCGCGCTGGCGCGGTGGCAGGACGGTATTTAGCTATCCAATCGCGGGGCGGAGGCCAGTGTGATGGAGGATGCCCCTCGTCGTTGAGCAGCGGGTTACACTGGATTGGTAGGAAGGTCGCCACAGCTGTGGGCATAGTTCGCCGCCAGACGTCTCGCTCCTTTGCCGCGTCTGGTCAATAGTTGTGAACTTTAACCACAGGTGATTGCGACCATCATAACAGCGCCCCTCGGTCTCGTCAATAGCGTCCGCCCGGGCCCAACGCAGGGATTTGTTTCATTGTTGCAACATACTGTTGCAACCGCTGTTTCAACCCTCGCGCTCGTGCCAGAAGGAGGCCTTGCTGAGGCCGTGGCGGGCCATCTTGCGCCAGAGGGTGGCGCGGCTGATGCCAAGCAGGGCGGCGGTACGGCCGAGGTGGCCTGCAGCCTCGCGGCCGGCGCGGAGGATCAGCTCGCGCTCGCTGAGGCGGCTGTTCTCTTCGAGGCTGGGGGTGGCGGGCGGCTCGAGGGGGGCCACGCCCCGCACGATCGGGGCGGGCAGATCGTCGAGGGTGATCACACTCTTCTCGCTGGCTGCGATCGTGCGCTCGAGGGTCAACTCCAGCTCGCGAACATTGCCGGGCCAGGGGTAGTTCCGCAGGGCCTGCAGGGCCTCGGGCGCCAGGGCAACCTGGCGACCGATACGTTCGCTGAGCAGCAGCAGCATATGGTTCACGAGCAGCAGCAGGTCGTCGCCGCGGTGCCGCAGAGGCGGAATATCCACGCTCAGGGCGCTGAGGCGGGCCGCGAGGTCGGGCCGGAAGCGCCCCTCGCGCACCTGCCGCTCTAGGTCGTCGCTGGCGGTGACAAAGAGGCGCACATCGATCGGCAAGGGGCGCGTGCCGTCGCTGCGGATGATCCGCCGCATCTCGATCGCCCGCAACAGGGCCGTCTGCAGCTCGGGCGGCAGGGCGTCCACCGCCTCCAGATAGAGCACGCCGCCGCGGGCGAGCTCGATCTTTCCCGGCCTGCCGCCCCGGTCGACCAGCAGCGGGTGGCCCTCCTCGCCGAAGAGCTCGCTGGCGAGGAGCGGGCGCGGCACAGCGGCGCAGTTGAGGCCGACGAAGGGGCCGGCGGCCCTGGCGCTGGCGTTGTGGATGGCCTGGGCGAACAGCTCCTTGCCTACGCCCGGCTCTCCTCGCAGCAGCACGCTGCCCGAGGCCGATGCGGCTGTGTGGGCCTGGTGCAGCGCCTGGAGCATGGCCGGGCTCTGGCCGATAATGTCGCGGAAGGTGAAGCGGGCGCGGGCGCCCACCACCCGCTGCACCAGCAGATGCACGCTCTGCGGCGGGCGCATGATGATCAGGGCGCCGAGATACCGCCGAGCCCGGTCGAAGACGGGGCGAACCGAACAGAGGATGGCGGCGGCGCCCTTCTGGCTCTGCCAGAGCAACTCCTGCTCGATCAGCTCCTCGCGCCGCTGCAGGGTGAGGCGCAGCAGCGGCGGTGGGTCGAGTACGGCGAAGGAGCGGCCGGCCACGGCCCGCGCGCTGACGCCGAGCAGCTCGGCGGCGCGACTGTTGATGCGACGAATCTCGTCGCCGGGGCCGATAAAGATCAGGCCCTCGCTCATGGTCTCCAGGGTAGCGTAGAGCTCGGCCAGCTGATCGTTCGCCTCAGCGAGCAGCTGGTCGGCCCGCAGCTGGTTATGGAGCGCCTGAGCCGCGGCGATCGCGAGGCCGAGGGTGTGGGGGTGGGACGCGTCGCTGTAGGTCACAATCGCCAGGGCGCCGAGGGCGTGCCCGCCCGCGTCGAAGAGTGGGGCGGCGGCGAAGGCCAGGGGGTGCAGGCGCCGGCTGTAGTGCTCCTCCCCCGCCGTCTGCACCGGCTGGGCTTCCCGCAGCGCCAGGTCCACCGCGTTGGTGCCCGCCACATCCTCAGCGAGCCGCACCGGCGGCGTGAGGCCGCAGCGGCGGGCCAGGAGGACTAGACTGGGATCACCCTCGAGATCGAGCGCGGTGGCTTCAGCATCGGCGAGCAGCACGGCGAAGCCGGGGCGCTCGATCAGCTGGTAGAGATCCTCGATCGAGGAGCGGGCCAGGGCGAGCAGCTGCTGCCCCGCGGGGCCGGGCGGGGGCGCAGACTGAAGGGCGAGCTCGCTGGACAGGCCGCGCTCACGGCAGCGCCGCCAGGAACGGAGGATCGGGGGGGCGGGGGAGTGGGTCACGGTGGGGTGTTTGGATCGCGAAAGACGCGAAATGGGGCGAAAAACGCGAAACGAAAGCGCGAAACCGCGGAACGAAGTGGCGCGAAGCGCTTAAGGGAAGACGCGAAAGCGAGGGCGCTAAGCTAAGCTAGGGAAGGTGCGAGCGACGCACAGCGGTGATTGGGGCCGCGCAGCGGAGCTGTGCGCAGTACGCCTGCATAGTGTACTGCATCTTTCCAGCCCACGAGCGGCCTCGCCATATCCTACCTAGCCTCTAGCAGCGCTCTCTTCGCCCTTTCCTTTCGCGTCTTCCCTTTCGCGTCTTCCCTTTCGCGTCTTCCCTTAAGCGCTTCGCGCCACTTCGTTCCGCGGTTTCACGCTTTCGTTTCGCGTTTTTCGCCCCATTTCGCGTCTTTCGCGATCCAAACCCTACACTCCCCCTACCCAATCGCCCCGATCCCTGTGATCTCCCGTCCCACCACCAGGGTGTTGATCTCGTTGGTGCCCTCGTAGGTGTAGACGGCTTCCATGTCGGCGAAATGGCGGGCCATGTGGTTCTCCAGCAGGATGCCGTTGCCGCCGAGCAACTCGCGGCCCCAAGCCACCGCCTGCCGGGCGCGGGCGGCGCACTGCTGCTTGGCGAGCGAGGCCATACCGTCGGTCACCGCGTCGGGGCGCTCATCGAGCAGCTTACTCAGGCGCCAGGCGATCAGCTGGGCGGCCGTGAGCTCGCCGAGGATGGCCACCAGCTTCTGCTGGACAAGCTGGAAGGAGGCGATTGGCCGGCCGAACTGCTCGCGCTTGAGGGCGTACTCACGGGCGAGCTCGAAGGCGGCCAGGGCGTGGCCCACAGCCTCCCACGCCACGCCGAAGCGGGTGGCCTTGAGCACTGCCGCCGTGTCGCGGAAAGAGCGGGCCAAGGGCAGGCGGTTCGACTCCGGGATCTCGCAGTTCGTCAGGGTGATATCGGCGTTGAGCAGCGGGCGCTTGGCGATCTTACCCGTGATCACCCGCGCCTCGAAGCCTGGCGTTCCCTTCTCCACCAGGAAGCCGCCCACCTTCCCTGTCTCCTCGTCCTGGGCCCAGATCACCACCACGTCGGCGAAACTGGCGTTGCCGATCCAGCGCTTCGCGCCGTTCAGCACGTAGCGGTCGCCCACACGCCGCGCCGTAGTGCGGATGTGGGCGGCGTCGGAGCCAACCTCCGGCTCGGTGAGGCCGAAGGCGCCGATCTTCTCCAGGCGGGCCATCGGCGGCAGCCAGCGCTGTTTCTGCTCCTCCGAGCCGCAGAGCGCGATCGACTGCATCGCCAGGCCGCTCGTCACGCCGAGAAACGTCTCCACGCTGCCGTCGCCCCGCGAGAGCTCCATCGCGCCGACGCCCACGGCCACGTGGCTCAGGCCGGGGCAGCCGTAGCCCTTAAGCGCGCCGCCCGCCAGGCCCAGCGCGGCGAGCTTCGGGATCAGCTCGAAGGGGAACTCGGCGCGCTCCCAATAGTCGTTGATAATCGGCGTCACCTCCTCGTCGCAGAAGGCGCGCACCTTCTCCCGCAGGGCGCGCTCCTCGGGCGTGAGCAGGTCGTCGAACAGGTAGAAGTCGAGCTCGCGGTCGAGTGCCGGAAACGTCATCGGTGCTCTCCTCTGGCTATGACGCGATGCGTAATGAGTGTACCACAGCTTGCGCTGGGGCTGCAAGGCGCTCGCTGCGGGCGCTGCCGCTGCTGGCGGGCGCTGTCGCCCCGTGCCCCGCTTGATTTGTCGGGGGGCGTACGCACCGGCGTGCCGCCGCCAAACTTTCCCGAACCCAGTATACGGAGGCGGGTGGCACAACCGATGCTCGCACACCACCCCGACCGTAGATCAGCCACCGGCCGAGGCGGATGGCTCAGCCCGACAATGAGTCGGGTACACCGCCAAGCGGCGGCACGGTAGAGCCCTCCTGCTTGGGGGTGGTCCGGAGGGGGCAGCGCCCACTCCGGC
>DAOUGF010000398.1:0-24069 GCA_034429295.1 Chloroflexaceae bacterium | reverse complement strand
CCCCCCCCCCCCGACAAAACAAGCGGGGCGCCAGCCCCACAGCAGGCGCGAACCGCCTGGTGAGTCACAAGCGCTTGAAGGTTGGCACACCCTGCGCTAGAATGGGCATGGGGAACCAACACCCATGAGGAGAGAAGGATGAGGATCAACCTCTGGCTGCTGATCGCCCTCGCCGTGGCGGTAGGGTATCTGTTCACCCTGCGGCGCCAGCTCCAGGCAGCCCAGATGCGCGGCGATATGTATCGCGACATCTCGGCTCGCCTCGACCGCCGGGTGGCGGAGCTCACTACAAAGTGAGCGGACAGGGCACAGGGCTCAGCCAGCCCCCTGCCCTCCGCTCACTACCTCCTACCTATGACAGCAAGCTCCCAGGCGCTCGCCGGCCTGCGCAGCGAATCCACCGTCCGCGAGGCCCGGCCGCCTGTGCCGGTGACGATTCGCGCAGCCCGGCTCGATGATGTCGAACCGATCCTGGCCCTGCACCGCGAGGCCTTCGCCGACAAGTTCGGCGGCGCGTTCGGCCGGGGCGGCGTAGAGCGCGGCGCGAACGCCCTGGCCACCGCCTGGCGACGCCAAGGCCCGAGCGCCATGCGCGGCATGCTCGTGGCCGATCACGAGGGCCAGGTGATCGGCACAACCACCGTGCGCACCTGGGAGATGGGCGGCGACGACGGCAGCGCCGCCGAACTGGCCTTCCAGGAGGAGCTGGGTCTCTGGGGGGCCACGCGCTCGCTCTTCGCGCTCTCGCTGCTCGACCACCACATCGAGCGGGGCGAGGGCTTCATCACCGATGTAGCCGTGCTCGCCCCCTACCGCCGGGGCGGCGTGGCCCGCGCGCTCCTGGCCCGCGCCGAGCAAGAGGCCCGCCTGCGCTCCAAGCGCTTCCTCGGCCTCTACGTGAGCGCCAGCAACGCAGGCGCCCGCGCGCTCTACCGCAAGCTCGGCTTCCGCGAGGTGCGCACGCGCCGCTCCCTGCTCGCCTGGCTGATCTTCGGCCAGGGGCGCTGGCTCTACATGCGCAAAGAGCTGCTATAATCCCGCCGGGCCCCCGTTTCTCCGCCTCACCTCAAGGAAAGACAACGATGTCTGACCAGAACAACCCCTTCCATATCGCCCAGCAACAGTTCGACGAGGCCGCTGATCTGCTCGACCTCCCCGAGAACATCCGCAACGTGCTGCGCGTTCCTCAGCGTGAGCTGACAGTGAACTTCCCCGTGAAGATGGACGACGGCACCATAGAGATGTTCACGGGCTATCGCGTGCAGCATAACCTCGGCCGCGGCCCGGTGAAAGGCGGCATCCGCTACCACCCCGACGTCGATCTCGACGAGGTGCGGGCCCTCGCCATGTGGATGACCTGGAAGTGCGCCCTCGTCAACATCCCCTATGGCGGCGCCAAGGGCGGCGTGATCGTGGACCCGAAGAAGCTCTCGCTGGCCGAGCTCGAGCGCCTCACCCGCCGCTTCGCCACTGAGATCAGTATCCTCCTCGGCCCCGAGAAGGACATCCCCGCCCCCGACGTGAATACCAACGCCCAGGTGATGGCCTGGATCATGGATACGATCTCCATGCACCGCGGCTACACCGTGCCCGCCGTGATCACCGGCAAGCCGGTAAATATCGGCGGCTCCCTCGGCCGCGTCGAGGCCACTGGGCGCGGCGTGAGCCTGATGGTGCGCGAACTGGCTCGCCGCGTCGGGCGTCCCCTCGAGGATCTGCGGATCGTCGTGCAGGGCTTCGGCAATGTAGGCAGCACCGCGGCCATCCTGCTCGAGCGGATGGGCTGCAAGGTGATCGGCGTCTCCGACGCCAGTGGCGGCTACTATCGCGGCACCGGCCTCGATATCGCCTCGATGCGCACCTTCACCATCCGCCACTCCTTCCGCATGCTGGAAGGTTACAGCGCGCCGGGCGTGGAGCGGATCGACGGCAAAGAGCTGCTCGAACTCGAGTGCGACGTGCTCATCCCCGCCGCTTTGGAGAACCAAATCACCGAGCGCAACGCGGGGCGCCTCCAGGCCCGTATGATCGTCGAGGGCGCCAACGGCCCCACCACCCCTAGCGCCGACAAGATCCTCAATGAGCGCGGAATCACGGTGGTGCCCGATATCCTCGCCAACGCCGGCGGCGTGATCGTCAGCTACTTCGAGTGGGTGCAGGGGCTCCAGGAGTTCTTCTGGACAGAAGAAGACGTTAATGAGAAGCTGGAGCGGATCATCGTCGGCGCCTTCGACCAGGTCTGGTCCATGGCGGAGCAGCGCAAGATCCCGCTGCGCCTTGCGGCCTATCTGCTCGCGGTGCAGCGGGTAGCCGATGCGAACACTACCCGCGGCGTGTATCCGTAGTGCACGTTGTACGTGCAGCGTGAGGTTGCCGCGCGCTGATACCATTTCCGCAGCGCCGGGCAGATCGCCTGGCGTTGCGCTCAGGCAGCCGATCAACGGTGCCGCGTCTGCTCGCGGCACATCTACTGTAGCAAGGAGGGCCTTGTGGAGAAACAGATCGTGCAGCTCATCCAGGAGCGGACCGGCATCAGCGAGCAGCAGGCCAAATCCGCCCTCGATACCGTGGTTGGCTTCCTCAAGGAGAAGCTGCCGCCGCCCATCGCCAGCCAGATCGACGCGGTGCTCAGAGGCGATATGAGCAATCTCGGCGGGCTCGCTCAGGGCCTCGGCGGCCTCTTCGGCGATAAAAAGTAGGGCGGCACGCCGCCAGCGCTACGCGCCGCACACGGCAGATCGCGGCCAGGACGGGCAGCTACGGCTCTCCTGGCCGCGATCGTGCTATACGCAGGTCGGAGCCGGCCAACCTGAGAGGAGCCAGCTATGACCGAGCGGCAGCGGTACAGTCTGAGCCTGGAGGAGGCGGCTGAGGCGCTGAAAGTGGGCCTGCCCACCATCGAGGAGCTGATCGCCCAGGGCATCCTCCGCGCTCAGGATGAGGATGGCGAGCGCTGTGTCCTCTACGAGGATCTGCTGGCCTATCTGCGGGATGGGCAGCGCTCCGGGGATGAGCCCCGCGACCTGGGGTGAGCAGTCTAGTCGCTGGAGACCGGGCTGGCCGCCAAGACGGCCACCCGGCGCAGGCGCGGGTGCAGCCAGACGGCAAGGGCGACCAGGGCGAGCAGGGTGAAGGAGAGCAGGTAGGGGAGCTCCTGGCGCAGCTGGTAGAGGCTGGTGGTGAGCAGCGGGCCGAAGACCGAGCCGAGGCCCTGGGCCGCCGTGGTGAGCCCTGCCGCCCTGCCCTGCTCGTGAGCCTCCACCTCCAGCGTGGCCGCCGCCGTATAGCCGGGCAGTGCTAACCCGAGGCCGAAGCCGGCCAGCACGAACGCGCCGATCAGCAGCGGGAAGGTGTTGACGAGCGCCAGGGCCGCGAAGCCAACCGCGGCCAGCGGCAGCCCCACCCGCAGCAGCAGCAGCGGCGGCAGCCGGAACGTCCTGATGATGCCGAGCTGCGAGATCAGGTTGGTGATACCCACCGCCACCAGGGCCGTGCTCACCGCCCGCGCCGTCTCCTCGGTCGTCAGGCCGAGCCGATCCTGGAAGAGGAAGCCGGCCGTAACCTGTACGCCCACCAGGGCGCAGATCACCGTGAAGCCCACGATCAGCCAGGGCAGGATGCGCCCGTCGATCGGGCTGAGGCGCGGCTGCACCAGCGCCACTTCCCGACGCTGCGACGCCTCGCGCAACTGGGTGGCGATCAGCAGGGCGGCGATCAGCGGCAGCACCGCGGCGGCGTAGATCGGCGCCACCAGCCCCAGGCCCACCAGCACCGCGCCGAGGATCGGCCCGGCGATGAAGCCGAGCCCGTTGGCCATGCCGAGCAGAGCGATGCCGCTGGTCCGCTCGGCGCCGCTGGTGACGCTCACAATGTAAGCTTGAGCCGTCACCGGAGTGCCACTCATCAGGAACCCCGCAAGGCCGCGGGCGAAGAGCAGCCCGATGAAGGCCGCCATCGGCGCGATCGCCCCGCTTAGGCCGAGCCGCATCACCGTGGCGAAGACCCAGTAGCCGATGCTGAAGCCGCAGAGGCTCAGCAGCAGCACGGTCTTGTAGCCCCAGGGCGCGATCCTGCCGCCCCAGAAAGGCCCGCCAATAGTGAACATCAATGAGGCAGCAGTGATCAGCAGCCCGCCTTGGAGCTCGCTCAGCCCGAGCTCCCGCACCATCGGCGCGAGCAGCGGGTTGAGTACTCCAAGGCCCATGTACACGATCAGCAGCGCCGCGATGATCACCGGAGTCCGTTTCATACAAGACCTTTGACTAGTCAACTTTCGCTAGGGATAGAATACCACACCCCAGGAGAGGCCCCAATCCGCCGGAAGCCGGAGCAAGAACCGGGCCACTTGGGTGCGAGGGCGTGGTACCGGGCGAAGGGTTAGCGGCCAGGCAGATGCAGCACGAGGTTTTCGAGCACCAGCTGAGGGTTGCCGTTCTCGCGCAGCTGTTGGGCGGCCTGGCCGATGCGGGCGGTGAAGGCGTAGAGCTCGGCGAGCTGGTGGCGGGCTGCCGCGCGCTCCAGCGCCTCCCGCCGGTCGATATTCACTACGCCCTCGGTGCAGCCGGTATATGTGAGCAGCACGTCGCGCCACCAACTCTGCCAGAGCTCAAGCCAGGCGAAGACCGTCGCCTGCTCGCCGCTACGATACTCCTTCGCCCGCTGCTCGGCCCAGCGCAGGCCGGCGGGGCGGCCGCCCTCGTGCAGGGCGAGGAGGGCGGCGAGCTGCTCATCGCGGCGCCCGATCTCGTCGGGAGTCTCCAGCATGCTCAGGGCCCACCCGATGCGCCCGCCGCTCCATGCGGCGAGCAGAGCGGCGTCCTCGCTCGTCACACCCCGCGCCTCCAGGGCTACGGCGACTTGCCGGCGGGGCAGGGGGCGCAGGCGCAGCACGCGGCAGCGGGAGACGATCGTTGGCAGCAGATCGACGCTGTTGGCGACGAGGATGAGGGTAGCGAAGGGCGGCGGCTCCTCCAGCGTCTTGAGCATGGCGTTGGCCGCCTCCTCGCTCAGGCGCTCGGCGTCGTGGAGGATGAGCACGCGACGCCGGCCCTCGTAGGGCCGCAGAGCGATATCCCGCAGCCACTCGCGGATGGTGGCGATCTTCAGCTCCTTCTGGCGGGCCGCCTCGTCGGCCTTGAGCCCCGCAGCCTGAGCGGCCATACCGGAGATGCGTATATCGGGGTGATTGCCCCGCTCGATGCGCCGGCAGCTTCGGCAGGCCAGGCACGGCTCGACCGGGCTTGTCTCGCAGTTCAGGGCCTGGGCGAGGCGCAGGGCAAGCAGGGCCTTGCCAATGCCGGCCGGCCCGCTGAAGAGGTAGGCGTGAGCATCGCTGCCTGCGGCGAGCGCGCCGCGCAGCTGCTCCACAGCCCACTCGTGACCGATCATGCCCCAGCTCATAGGAGATTGTGCATTGAGCACTGAGAATAACCGTTAGCGATGCTGTCGCAGCGCTTACCGTTCTCATTGCTCGATGTTACATCTTGCGGAACACCAGCACCGCGTTTACGCCGCCGAAGCCGAAGGAGTTGGAGATCGCAACGCTCAGCTCGGCCGGGCGCGCCACGTTCGGCACATAGTCGAGGTCGCACTCAGGGTCGGGCTGCTCCTGATTGATCGTGGGCGGGATCAGCCCGCGGCGCAGGGTGAGGATGGTGGCGACAGCCTCCACTGCGCCGGCGGCCCCGGTGAGATGGCCGATCATCGACTTGTTAGCGCTGATCGGCACGCTGTAGGCATACTCGCCGAACACCTGCTTGATCGCCCGCGTCTCGGCGATATCGCCGGCGGGCGTGGAGGTGGCATGGGCGTTGATATAATCAACCTGCTGCGGATCGAGCCTCGCGTTCTGCAGAGCTTTACGGATGGCCCGGGCCGCTCCGTGGCCTTCCGGGTCGGGTGCAGTGACGTGGAAAGCGTCGGAGCTGGCGCCGTAGCCCGCCACCTCGGCGAGGATGGGGGCGCCGCGACGCCTGGCGCTGGAGAGGCGCTCGAGCACAAGCACAGCGGCGCCCTCGCCCGGCACAAAGCCGTCGCGCCGGGCGTCGAAAGGGCGCGAGGCGATTTCGGGCCGCTCGTTGCCTTGAGTGCTGAGGGCCCGCATCACGCAGAAGGCGCCGAGGCTGAGGGCCGTGATCGGG
The DNA here is from genome assembly GCA_034429295.1 of Chloroflexaceae bacterium. Taxonomy (GTDB): domain Bacteria; phylum Chloroflexota; class Chloroflexia; order Chloroflexales; family Chloroflexaceae; genus OHK40. Next base: position 17,929 of record DAOUGF010000398.1, on the reverse strand, counting down.
GCCTCAGCGCCGCCGGCGAGCATGATCTCCGCATCGCCCCGCCGAATCACCGCGGCCGCCTCGCCGATCGCCTGGGCGCCGGCAGCACACGCGGTGCTGATCGAGGTGGTGTAGCCCCGCAGGCCGAGCTGGATCGCCACCTGGCTGGATGGCATATGGGGCAAGGCCGCCGGAATGAAGAACGGGCTGATCTTCATGCCACCCCGCTCAATCATCGTCACCACGGCCTGCTCCACATCGGGCATGGAGATCGTGCCGCAGGCGATCAGCGCGCCGATCTCCTCGCTGTTGCCGCTATCGATCCGCAGGCAGGCGGACTCCACCGCCATGCGGGCCGCGGCCACCGCCAACTGGCTGGAGCGCGACATTCGTCGCGCCTCCTTCGCATCCATGAACCGCTGGGGCTCGAAGTCCGCCACCTGGCCGGCGATCTGACAGGGGTAGCCGCTCGGGTCGAAGCGGGTGATCCGGCCGATCGCGCTGCGTCCCGCCGTCAGCCCCTCCCAAAAGGGCTCCACGCCGGTGCCGAAAGGCGAGACCACTCCCATCCCGGTGACGACGACCCGCTGGTCCTCATCATCCTCGTCGAGGGCAAGCGGGCGTGGCGCCACGATCGGCGCCTCCTCCAGCACATCGGCCAGAAGCTCGTCGATACGGGCTTCGATCTCGTCTGCCTCGGCCGTCCGCAGTATGCCCAGCAGCTCCGCGCGCAGGGCGGCCCGCCGGCCGGTCGGCGTCTGCGCCATACAGCTCCTCCGCCAAGTAGCGGCGTACGTCGCCGCATGATAGCACGGTGGTGCTGATGCTGCAAAATCGCCCGCCGGGGATGTGGGCGGGCTGCCCACGATGGCTACGGGCGCAAGCGCTTCGCGCCACTGCGTCCGGTGCCCACGCCCCGCTTGTTTCGTCGGGGGGCGTACGCACGCCCCCGACACCCCCGCGCCGGGGGCCTCGCCCCCGGACCCCTAAATCCGACGGCCTTCCTGAACAAGCCGCCCGGCGGCGCATGCCCCTCGGCGCCGAGAGCGGGAGCGGCCGTGCAAGCGAGGCGGCAACTGCCCCACAGCTTCGCTACCCAAGGGTATCGTGGTGGAGGCGAAGCTGCCTGGCAGCGGGCGTGGGGCGGGGAACGCAACGCCCGCTCCCGGCGCAGAGGAGCATGCAGCGATGGCGCGTCGGCGCTGGCGGCTGTCAGCTTCGGAGGTTCCAAGGGGGCAGCCGCCCCCTTGGCGGGGAGCGCGAGGGGCAGAGCCCGCTCGCAAGATCACGCACCACGCAGGTGGTAGGGACGCGGGGCAGTGCCCCACTGCGGGCGTCGGCACGACGAGAGCCAGGGGAGCGGGGGCGGCGCCCCGCAGGCAGTGCCGAGGCACAACTCACATAGACCGATGACATCGGGCGCAAAGTTGGGTATAATTCGATGACCCTACAGTGATGAATAAACTGTGGCACACCGATTGTGCCCCAAGGGTCGTAAGGGCTCCTATGGCCTACCCTACTTTGCACCTTGAGCGGAGCTTTCTCTACCACCTCTTCGCCCCTCAGGCCGCCCTCGGCACCGCATGGGGCCTCAGCGAGTACGACTCACTGATCGCCGAGGCCGTTCAAGGCGATTATCGGGTCGCGCTCTACGCCAGGCCCCTTGGCCCCGAGCTCTGGGCGCTGAGCGTAGTCGTCTCTCCGCCGGTGCGCGCCATGGCTGTGCTCAACTTCGGGCAGCGGATCTACCGCGCCCCCTTCGATCAAGAAGGCACGGCAACGGTGAAGGCGGTGCCTGTCGAGCTCCTCGTGGGCTCCAAGGGCCCGCCCCTGCAGGTCCACATCGAAGCCTATGCGGCCACAGCCTGATCCGGCCCACCAGCCGGACCCGGCCCTGGCGCGTTTGCTCGCCCTCGCCGAGCGCGACCCACGGAGGGCCGTGCGCTTCGCCCGCGCCCGCTACGGCGAGCAACCCACAGCTCCCCTGGAACGCTTGCTCCTTGGCTGGGCGCTGTTGCGCTGGGAGCGCATCGCCACCGCCCGGCCGCTGCTCGCCGCCGCCCACGACGCGCTGGCGCAGGCCGGCCTCGCCGCCGAGGCCAGGCTCTGCCGCCTCGGGCTGCTGATCACCCGTCAGCTCGAAGGTGAGGGCGCCAGCCTCCAACCGGCTTGGGAGGAGCTCGTCGCCGCCTGCGAGGCTGCCGACGACAAGCAACTCGCCGTTCGTTGTCGCTGCGAGCAGATCGCCCATCTGAACCTGCTTGGCCAGCCCGGCGAGGCGCGGGAGCTGGCCCAGGCGATCCGCGAGGCCGCGCAGCGCTTCGGGGCAGCTGCCGACCAAGCCCGCCTCTGCCACGTCGCCGGCGTAGCGGCCGCCAACAGCGGCGACCTGGCGGGCGCCGAAGCGCTTCTGGCCGAGGCGATCCACCGCTTCGCCGCGCTACGCCTGCCCGTGCATGTCGCCAGGGTCCGCTTCGAACAGGCGTGGCTCTGGCAGCGCCGCGAGGAGTATGATCTGGCGCGGTCCGAGCTCCTGCGCGCCCGCGCCGTCTTCCGGCGCTGCGAGCTCCCGCTGCGGGTGGCGATCTGCGAGAAAGACCTGGGGTTGGTGGAGGCGCGCGCCGGCAACTACGGCGCCGCCATCGCCTACACGATCAAGGCCCGCGAGCAGTTGGCCGCCTTGGGCCAGCCAGCGCGCGTCGCCGGATGCGACATGAACCTTGGCGTTGTGGCGCACTACAGCGGGCTGTTCGAGCTCGCGCAGGCGGCCTACAAGCGCGCCCTCGACGCGTACCAGGCCCTGGGAAACCGGCGCCTGGCCCTGGTCTGCCAGCGTAATCTGGCGATGATCCTGCTGGAACAGGACCGGCTGGATGAGGCGCTCACCCTGCTCGACCGGTTCACCGCCGAGGTGAGCGCGGTGGGCGACAGGCTGGAGGAGGCCGAGGGTCTGGCCGTGCGGGCGCAACTCCTCGCCCACCGCGACACGGCTGCGGCGCTGCGCAGCCTTGCGGCGGCTCAGGCTCGCTTCGCCGAGCTCGGCAACACCCCGGCGGCCGCCGAGTGCCTGCTTGACCAAGGCTGGCTGCATCTGGTCCGCGGCGAGCAGATCGAGGCGCAAACCTGCTTCGCGCAGGCACAAGGGCCACTCGCCGATCGCCCCGCCCATCTCTGGCGGCTCCACTATGGCCGCGGGCGCCTGCTGGAGGCTTCCGGCGCAGGCGCCGCCGCGCTCAGTGAGTATGAGCGAGCGGGCGCTCTCGTCGCCGGGCTGCGCCGCAGTCTCGCCAGCGAGCACGCCTCCAGCGCGATCTTCGCTCAGGCCAGCCACCTCTACGACGACGGTATCAGCCTGGCGGCCCGCCTCGGCGACATCCCGTGCCTGCTGGCGTTCGCGGAGCAGCAGCGCGCCCTGGCCCTCCAGCGGCAACTCCTGGCAGGCGTCGCCATTCCCCCCGCGGCCGCCGCCGAGCTCGAGGCGCAGCGGCTGCGCATGCGAACCCTACTCGACAGCGAGGCCGAGCCGGCCGCGCTCGACGCCGCCATGCTGGAGTACCTGGAGCTCCTGCTGCGCGTGCGCCACCACGGGCCGCCGCCGGATCTGCCGCCCGCCCCAGGCTTTGAGCTAGAGCGGCTGCGCGAGAGGCTCACCGCAGCTTATGGCGCCGATTGGACATTGCTCGCGCCGCTGCCCTCAGGCGATGACCTGCTCCTGGTCACCGTTACCCCTACGGGGCTGAACCTCGACTCCACAGCCCGCGACGGCGCGCTGATGGCGCTGATTGAGCGGGCCTGCCTTGGCCGCTACCGCCTGCAGACCTACCGCGACCTGCCGGCGCTGAGCGGCGCGGCCGCTACGCCGTGGACGACCCTGAGCCAGCTCGGCGCGCGGCTCCTGCCGCCGGCCGTTCGTGCGCGGCTGCATCCGAGCCACCGGCTGCTGATCGTCCCCGCCGGAGCGCTCCATGCCCTCCCCTGGGCCGCGCTGCGCCTCGACGACGCCTGGCTGGTGGAGCAGGCGGTGATCGAGTTGCTGCCCAGCCTGGCGGCCCTGCGGCCCGCCGCGCCCCTTGTGCCCGAAGCGGCACCGGCTTTACTGGTGGGCTGCAGCGAGTTCGGCGGGCGAGCGCCGCCGCTGCCCCGCGCCCTGGAGACGCTCGATCTCGTCGCCGCGGGCTGGCCGGGCCCTCCGACACGCCTCACCGGGACTGCCGTCACACGCCAGGCTATCCTTGAGTTGGCCGCTGCCGGCGAACTGCGGCCCTACAGGCTGCTCCACTTTGCTACCCACGCCCATCTAGGCGGCCGCGGGCTGCTCGGCCACATCAAGCTCACAGACAATGATCTTCTGGTTGATGAGGTGCTGCGCTTGGGGCTTGGCGACAGCATTGTGATCCTGGCGGCGTGCAGCGGCGCCGCGAGCGAAGTGCTGCCCGGCGATGAGGTGCTGAGCCTGAGCAGAGCCCTGCTCGCCGCCGGCGCCACCTCGGTGGTGGCGGGGCTCTGGGAGCTCTACGATAATGCTGCTCCGCCCCTCTTCGCCCACTTCTACGCATCCCTGGCGGCACACACCGACCCGGCGCTAGCTCTGGCCCACGCCCAACGCGCTATGCTGCGGGCCGAGAGCGATGATGAACAACTGACGGCGATCTTGCGCCTCCCACTGGTTTGGGCGAGTCTCTGTGTGCAGAGCATCGGCCTGCCGCTCACGCTGGAGGCGGGTGGTACCACGCCCGCCCCAGCCCGCTCACGCCGGCTTTAGCCGCCGTCGCCGCCGCTGCCGCCCGGGTCGGCCAGGACTGACGGGGTTTCCGTCATCCAGGTCGGGGCCATGCTCCCGAGCGCCAGCGCCGTGCCAAGCAGGCCGGCGATGAGCCAGCGGGCCACGCTCCGCCGCATCGCGATCACCTCCTTTCGTTGGAGATCGCGCCGCCAGTCGGTGGTGCCGTCAGAGGTTCAGTTAGAAAGGTCCCGACCAGTAGCGCGTGCTTGCACCATACCGGTCGAGACCTTCACAAATGTGCCCTGCTAGCCTTCGCCAGCGCCCATTTCGCCCTCTGGTACAATAGGCCAAGCTTTGTTGAACACAAAGGAGCACCGCCATGGCCGAGACAGTAGATTTGCTGCTCACCGGCGGCACCGTGGTAACGATGGACGCAGCATGGACGGTGATCCCCGCCGGGGCCGTGGCCGTGCGAGGTCCCGCGATCGTCGCCGTCGGCACCGCCGCCGAGCTGAGCGAGCGCTTCACCGCCCGCGAGACGATCGACTGCACGGGCTGCGCGATCATCCCCGGCCTGATCAACGGCCACGCCCACGTGCCGATGAGCCTGCTTAGAGGCATGGCCGCCGACCAGCAGCTCGATGTCTGGCTCTATGGCTATATGTTTCCTGTCGAGAGCCAGTTTGTGGACGAGGAGTTCTGCTACGTCGGCACGCTGCTCTCCTGCGCCGAGATGCTGCGGGGCGGCACCACCACCTTCTGCGACATGTACTACTTCGAGGAGCAGGTGGCTCGCGCCGCCGACCAGGCCGGCATGCGCGCCATTTGCGGCCAGACGGTGATGCGCCTGCCCACCCCCGACGCCGCCTCCTTCGACGAAGGCCTGGAGCGCTCACGCCGCTTCATCGAGGAGTGGAGCGGCCACGGGCGGATCATCCCAACGGTGGCGCCCCACGCCCCCTACACCTGCACCGACCGCATCTATCAGGAGGCCTCGGCCCTCTGTCGCAAATACGGCGTGCCCCTCGTCACCCACCTCTCCGAGACGGCCCGCGAGGTTGAGGAGAGCTTCAGGGAGAAGGAGGTCACGCCGATCCGCTACGCCAAGCGGGTGGGCGCCTTCGATGTGCCCTGCATCGCCGCACACTGCACCCACGCCACCGAGGACGACATCCGCCTACTGCGGGAGGCCCGCGCTGGCGCCGTGCCCTGCCCCACCAGCAACCTTAAGCTCGCCAGCGGCATCGCGCCCTACAAGCGCCTGATCGACTCGGGCGTCCGCACTGGCATCGGCACCGACGGCCCGGCGTCCAACGACGATCAGGACATGTTCACCGAGATCCAGCTCGCCGCCCTGCTCCCCAAGGGTGTGAGCGGCGACCCCACCGCCGTCCCGGCGCGCGAGGCGCTCGCCCTCGCTACCTCCTGGGGCGCCAGGGCTGTGCATCTCGAGCACCTCGTGGGCTCGCTGGAGCCCAACAAGCGCGCCGATATCACTGTGGTCGAGCTCGGCAAGCTCCACAGCGCGCCCCGCTACCACTACAGCGCCGACGCCATCTACTCTCACCTCGTCTACGGCGCCCGCTCCGCCGACGTGCGCGATGTGCTGGTGGATGGGCGCATCCTGCTGCGTAACCGCACCCTGCTCACACTCGACGAGGAGCAGATCATCGCCCAGGCCCAGGCGATCTCCGCCCGCATCGACGAGTTCCTCGCCAGCCGCGAGAGCAACCTGATGGCGAAGATCTTCGCCCTCGGCGGCGTACAGCAGGACGAGATCTTCGAGATCCAGGCGAAGGTCCGCCTCGGCCCCGGCGGCGAGGACAAGGTCCAGCAGATCCTCGACAACCCCGCCGTCAGCATCACCAAGAGCAGCGCCCGCACCCAGTACGACACCTACTTCCTCTTCCACAACCGCGAGCGACTGCGCATCCGCGAGGATCATCGCACCGACCCGGGCGCCCGCCCTGAGCCCAAATACACCCTCACGCTCATGGCCGAGGCCCACCGCGGCCACTACCCCCACGACATCGTGCTCTCGCGGGCCCGCTACACCGCCCCGGCCGACCACACGGTGCGCTTCTACCGCGAGTACTTCCAGCCCGATAAGGTTGTGGAGCTCGAGAAGCGGCGCCGGCGCTGGCGCATCATCTACAAGGATCACGACTTCGCGATCAACCTCGACACACTGCTCGGCGGCGGCGATGCCGGCCCCTTCCTGGAGATCAAGTCGCGCACTTGGAGCAGCCGTGATGCCGCCGACCGCGCCGCCCTGATCGGCGAGCTCCTCACCATGATCGGCGTCACCGAGCGCGACCTGATGAAGTATGAGTACGTGGAGATGGAGTGAGCGCTCGGACGCTGCGCTTGCTCACCTTCTGAGCCCCAGGGACTTTCGTGACAAAGGATTCGTCCATCTACTTGATCGGCCTCACCGGCGGGATCGCCTGCGGCAAGAGCACCGTGCTGGCGATGCTCGCCGCGCTTGGGGCCCGCACGATCGATGCTGATCGCCTGACCCACCGCCTGCAGCGACCAGGCACCCCCGTGTACCAACAGATCGTAGCCGCCTTCGGGCCGGACATCCTGCTCGAGCCGGGCGGCCCGATCGACAGGCGCAAGCTGGGCGCGCTCGTCTTCAGCGACGAGACGAAGCTACGGCAGCTTGAGCAGATCGTCCACCCGGCCGTGCGCGCCGAGATCCGCTCCTTTCTGGCCCAGGTGGCGGCCACGGCGGGCGACCGGCGCCAGGTGGCGGTGATCGACGCCATCAAGCTGATCGAGTCCGGCTTGGCCGCCGAGTGTGATCAGGTCTGGGTGGTGATCTGCCCCGAGGCGCAGCAGGTGGCGCGGCTGATGGAAACCCGCGGCATGAGCGAGGCCGAGGCGCGCCAGCGCATCGCCGCCCAGCCGCCCCAGGAGTCGCGCCTGCCCCACGCCACCGTCGTCATCGACAACAGCGGCACCCAGGCCGCCACCCGCGCCCAGGTGGATGCTGCCTGGCAAGGCGTGCTCACAGCGATCGGCGGCGCGTAGCGTCCTTTCGCCTTTCGCCTTTCGCCTTTCGCGTTATCTTTCGCGTCTTCCCTTTCGAAGATTCGAACCTTCGTTTCGCGTTTTTCGCCCGCTTTCGCGCCCTTCGCGATCCAAACCCCTACTCCACCGGGATCTCCACCTCCCCGAGCACGGCTTGGAGAATCCCGGCGGCGCTGCGGCCGCGCAGGGCGCTCTCGGGGCGAACCAGCAGCCGGTGGCGGAGCACGGGCGTCGCCAGCCGCTTCACATCATCGGGGATGACGTAGTCGCGGCCGCTGAGGGCGGCGAGGGCTTGGGCGGTGCGGAAGAGCGCGAGGGTGGCCCGCGGGCTCGCCCCCAGCGTCAGGTCGGGGTGGGTACGCAGTGCGTTCACCAACCGCACCAGATAGTCGCGCAGCCGCTCGGCCACGTGCACCTCCCACACCGCCCGCTGGAGCTCAGGGAGGCGCGCCCCATCGACTACCGCGCCGAGCGCGTCGATCGGGTGGGCGCCTTCCAGCGCCTTGAGCATCGCCAGTTCCTCTGTAGGGGTGGGGTAGCCCATCGCCACCTGGAGCAGGAAGCGGTCGAGTTGGGCCTCGGGAAGCGGGAAGGTGCCCTCGAACTCCACCGGGTTCTGGGTGGCGAGCACGAGGAAAGGCCGCGGCAAGGGGTACGTCTCGCCATCAACCGTCACCTGGCCCTCGCCCATCGCCTCCAGCAGGGCGCTCTGGGTGCGAGGCGTGGCCCGGTTGATCTCGTCCACCAGCAGCACCGAACTGAAGATCGGGCCGGGCTGAAAGACGAAGCGCCCCTCGCCCTGCCGGTAGACGCTCACGCCGGTCACATCGTTCGGCAGCAGGTCGGGCGTACACTGCAGGCGCCGGAAGGGCACGCCGAGCGAGGCGGCCAGGGCGCGGGCCAGCATCGTCTTGCCCACGCCGGGCACATCCTCGATCAGCACGTGGCCGCCGCAGAGCATGGCCACCAGCAGCAGCTCTGTCGTCTCGGCCTTGCCGACGATGACCTGCGCGATATTGGCGCGCACCGCCTCAGCGAAGGGAGGGATATCCGCGAGCGAGGCCATAGACCACCCACAGGAAGCCGAAGCATCGCGGCTCAGGGCCGCGACACTTCGGCCTTACGTATCCACTGCTGCATTGTACACGCTCAGGCGCTGTTGTGGTCAGAACTGCCCGGCGAAGTGGCAGGCTGCCCAATGGCCCTTACGCTTCTCCTCGAAGGCCGGCTCCTGCTCGCTGCAGATCGGGCGGGCGATCCAGCAGCGGGGGTGGAAGCGGCAGCCAGAGGGCGGGTTGATCGGGCTGGGCACATCGCCCTGCAGCACGATCCGCTCGCGGCGCGCCGTCGGGTCGGGGTTGGGGATGGCCGAGATCAGCGCTTTGGTGTAGGGGTGGAGCGGCTCGCGGAAGAGGTCGTCGCGGCTGGCGAGCTCCACCATCTTGCCCAGGTACATCACGCCAACTCGGTCGGAGATATGCTCGACCACGGCCAGGTTGTGGGCGATGAAGAGATAGGTGAGGCCGAACTCCCGCTGCAGGTTCTTCAGCAGGTTCAGCACCTGGGACTGGATCGAGACGTCGAGAGCGCTTACGGGCTCATCGCAGACGATCAGCTTGGGCTCCATGATCAGCGCGCGGGCGATGCCGATGCGCTGCCGCTGCCCGCCAGAGAACTCGTGGGGGAAGCGGTTCATCTGGTTGGCGTGAAGGCCCACCCGGCCCAGCACCTCGCGCACGCGCTCGCGGCGCTCCTTCGGCGTGCCAATACCGTGGATCACCAAGCCCTCCGCCACACTTTCGCCCACGGTGAGCCGCGGATCCAGCGAGGCGTACGGATCCTGGAAGACGATCTGCATATCGCGGCGCAGATGCTTCATCTGCCTGCCGCTGGCCTTCAGCACATCCTTGCCCTCGAAGAGCACCTCGCCAGCCGTCGCCCGCTCCAACCGCAGCACCGTGCGGCCGGTCGTCGTCTTACCGCAGCCGGACTCACCGACAAGCCCGAGGGTCTCGCCCCGACGGACTTGGAAGCTCACCCCGTCAACGGCCCGCACCGTCGCGACGGTGCGCCGCAGGATACCGCCCTTGATCGGGAAATATTTCTTGAGATCGTTCACCTCCAGCAGCACATTGCTATCCGTCTGTGCCGTGGGGGTCGTGCTCAGCTTCGGGGCCGCCATATCTTACTCCGTGCGCGTTCGCGTCTTTCGCGTTATCTTTCGCGTCTTCCCTTTCGCCCATTCGCGTTTTCGCTTTCGCGTTTTTCGCGACGTTTCGCGTCATTCGCGATCCAAACGTTTCGCGTCATTCGCGATCCAAACCCCTCACTCGTACAGCCAGCAGCGCACCTGGCGCCCCTCATCGAGCTTAAAGAGCGGCACCGACTCGTCACACTTCTCGAAGCGCTTGGAGCAGCGAGGGGCGAAGCGGCAACCCGCGGGCGGGTTCATCAGGCTCGGCACCGTGCCGGGGATGACCTCGAGCTCGTCCTTCACCTGGCCGAGCACCGGCATGGAGTTGAGCAGGCCGACGGTGTAAGGGTGCTTCGGGTCGGCGAAGATCGACTTCACATCGGCATATTCCACCACCTGGCCGGCGTACATCACGATCACATTGTCGGCCATCTCGGCCACCACGCCCATATCGTGGGTGATCAGGATGATCGCGGTATCGACCTTCTCCCGCAGCTCCCGCATCAGGTCGAGGATCTGAGCCTGGATCGTCACGTCGAGAGCGGTGGTAGGCTCATCGGCGATCAGCAACTCGGGGTTGCAGGCCAGGGCCATCGCGATCATCACGCGCTGAGCCTGGCCGCCGGAGAGCTCGTGGGGGTACTGGCGCATACGCCGGTGAGGGTCCGGCAGACCCACCATGCTCAGCAGTTCCATACAGCGGCGCTCGGCCTCGGCGCCCTTCAGGCCCTGGTGGATCTCAAGCGTCTCGATGATCTGGTCGCCCACTTTGAACACCGGGTTAAGGGCCGTGGTGGGCTGCTGAAAAATCATCGAGATATTATCGCCCCGCACCTGCCGCATCTCCTCCTCGGAGAAGGTCGCCAGATCCTTGCCGTCGAAAATGATCCGGCCCTCGACGATCCGGCCGGGGTAGCTCACTAGCCGCAGGATCGAGAGCGAGGTGACGCTCTTGCCCGAACCGGACTCGCCGACGATGCCAAGCGTCTCGCCCCGTTTCACGGTGAAGTCCACGCCATCCACGGCGTGGACCACACCATCCTCGGTGAAGAAGTAGGTCTTCAGCCCCTCCACCCGCAGGAGCTCACGGTTGTTTGCGATCGAGCCGCGCTGTTTAGTATCAGGGGCCGTTGTGGGTGTTGTTGTCACGATGGTATCCGTTGGTGGTCGCTGAGGGCGCTCCGCTCAAACAGGAACGAACCTGCGAACCTCATCTTATCCTAGCCTAAATCCGCTGGCGCGGGTCGAGCGCATCGCGCAGACCATCGCCGATATAGTTTACTGCGATCGAGGCGAGCAGGATGGGCAGACTGGGGATGAGTGGCATCCAGGGATACTGGAACATGTAGCTCTCGGCGAAGCTGAGCATATTGCCCCAGGTGGGCGTCGGGTCCTGGATACCGAAGCCGATAAAGCTCAGGGCCGACTCGGCCACCAGGGTGGCGTTCACGGCCAGGGTGAAGTCCACGATCATCGGCGGCAGGGCGTTGGGGAAGACGTGACGGGCCATGATCCGCGCGTTGGAGGCCCCGAGCGCCCGCGACGACTCGATATAGACATTCTCGCGCACCGAGAGCACCATGCCCCGCATCAGGCGGCATGTACCCGTCCACCCGAGGATGGCCAGAGCGAAGATCACCATCGAGATGATCGCGGCCTCGCGGGTGGTCACCGAGAAGATCCAGGCCATCACCCGCAGCACGGGGCCAGGGATTGGGATCACATTGATATTCTGCACCGCCACGGCCGAGAGGATCAGCAGGATCGGCAGCGTGGGGAAGCTGGCGACGATCTCCAGGCTACGGCTGATCAGCGTATCGACCCAACCGCCGAAGTAGCCGGCGAGCAGGCCGAGGCTGATCCCGATCGCGGAGGCCACCAGCGAGGCCACCACCGCCGTGCCGAGCGAGGTGCGGGAGGCGTAGAGCAGGCGGGTGGCGAAGTCGCGGCCGAGATGGTCGGTGCCGAGCAGGTGGAAGCCGCCCCGGCTATCGGTGCTGAAAGGTGTGAGGAAGCGCCCTTGCAGGTTGGGCTCGTCCCGCGGGTAGGGCGCGATGAAGGGCGCCAGCACGGCGAGCACGAGGAAGAATGCCAGCAGGCCCAGGGAAACCATAGCGATCTTATGCTTGCGGAAGCGCCGCATCACGATCGCCATCTGGCTCTCGGAGGGGAGCCTGGTGACATCCTCGACCGGGACAGCGGTGGTTGTCGTAGCCATCAGGTGCCTCCTACCCGAGCCGGATACGCGGGTCGACGACCGTGTAGAGGATATCGGTGATCAGGATGCCGATCAGCAGCAGGACCACATTGATCAGCAGCAGGGCCATAGCGACGTTATAGTCGTTGCGGCCGAGGGCGTCCACGAACAGGCGGCCGAGGCCGGGCCAGTTGAAGACCAGCTCGGTGATCAGGGCCCCGCCGAAGAGCGCCGCGAGCACGCCGGCAAGCAGCGTAATGAAGGGGATGAGCGAGTTGCGCAGGGCGTGCTTCACGATCACCAGCCGCTCCTTCACGCCCTTGGCGCGAGCGGTGCGCACATAATCCTGCTGCAGCACCTCAAGCATACTGCCGCGCACGAAGCGGCTCCAGCCCGCCAGGTTGATGATCGTCAGCACCGCGCAGGGCATGAGGAAGTGCAGGAAGCGATCGAGGAAGGTGCCGACCTTCACTGTGCCGATCAGCGGGATCACATAGTCGCGGGTGCCGACAGCATCGCCGGGGGGCAGGTAGGGCAGGCCGGCCTGCTTGGCGAGGATCGCGAAGATCAGGATGGCGAAGATGCCGAAGACAAAGCTGGGCAGCGAGGCGCCGATGAAGGAGATCGTCGTCACAATATAGTCGAAGCGAGAATACTGCCTCACCGCCGAGTAGACGCCCAAGGGCACCGCGATCACGATCGAGAGCAGGATCGAGGCGCCCATCAGGTAGAGCGTGTAGGGCAGCCGGGTCCAGATCAGCTCGGAGACGGGCCGGCCGCGCAGGATCGTCTGCGACTCGCCGAAATCGCCGAAGAGCACGCCGCGGCTGGACTTGCGGCCCTCAAGCTCGGCGAGGGTGACGGTATTGGCGCAGCCCTCCTCGACAATCTCCACCCTACCGTCGGGGTAGCGCAGGCGCACCTGGCCGGGGGTGGAGCAGCCCACGACCCAATCGGCGCCGATCGAGCCGAAGATCGGGCCAGTTGGCCAGCCAATCAGCCAGCGAGTGAAGCGCACCGGCAGCGCCAGATCCAGCTCGTAGCGCTCCAGCACCCGGATGATATCCTCTTGGTTCACCCGGTCACGGCCGCTGTTCTGCCGCTCGGCCAGGAACTGATCGACCGGCCCTCCAGGCTGCAGATAGAGCAGGCCGTAGGAGAGCACAGACGCGATAAGGGTCACAACTATCATCTGAAAGAAACGCCGGACGAGAAAGGTTGTCATTTTTAGCTCGCTTTCACGTGCCGTGGAGGCAGGACAGACCCGAGAGAATCAGAGTGCGCGGCGTGGGGGCGAACTGTTCTGTTCGCCCCTACGCCGCGCGTCCGGCCGCCGCGCCACCCCCAGCAGTGCGCCGGCCGGCGCCTCAACCTACTTCGTGAAGAGGTTGAAGTCGATGTGCTCCCAGGTGGGGCTGGCGCTCAGGTAGGCCTGGATGTCGCCCGCGGCAGCCGCGTCGAGCACGGTCTGCACCTCGGCGCCGGCGCCCAGGGTCTCCTTACCAACCACGTCCACCTCGCCGGTGAGCAGCTGGGCCACCGCCTGGTTGGTGTCGGCGATGAACTTGATGATCACCGTCTTGATCGGCGGCTCACCGCCGTAGTAGTTGGGGTTCGCCCGGAAGGTCATGCTCTGGCCCTTCTCCCAGCTCTCCAGGACGTAGGGGCCATTGCTCAGCGGGTCATCGGTGATCTCGGGCAGGCTCTCCCACTCGCTGGCCGGCACATCGGCCAGGACGCGGCCGTCGCTCAGCACCTGGTGCGAGGGGTAGGCGCCGAGGGTGTAGACGAAGTACTCAGGCCACTGGGCGCCGGGGTGGTAGGTGATGGTGTAGCTGGTGTCGTTGTGGAACTCCACATCCGCGATCGACTCGCAGAGCGTGAGCGAGACGGCGCCCGACTCGGGGTCGCAGTCGATCTTGTAGCTCAGCTCGAAGTCGGCAGCCTTCAGCGGCTCACCGTCCTCCCAGGTGATCCCATCGACGTACTCGAAGGTCACCGAGAGCTGCTTCATCGTCACCGGGCCGCCCTCGTACTCCACGGTCTCGCCGGCGGCGTTGATGATCGTCACGCCAGGGGCCAGCTCGACGGCCTCGCCGTCGGCGCTCCAGACAATGTCGCCCTCGTTGACCTCGACGTCCTCGTTGGTGGCGCCGCCGTTCTCCACGGTGGGCAGCTGGGTGAGGGCCTTGGGCTGATAGTCGTAGCTGTACTGAGTCGAGGCGACGGCGCTCAGCAGGTAGCCGGCGGTCACCTGCACGGCCGAGCTCTCGATCAGGCCCCACATCGTGGCCGGCTCCTGGGTGAAGCCGATCACCACGGTGTCGCCGTCCGTCAGCTCCCACTCCTCGATGTTGGCGGTGTAGTACTCGGTCGGGTCAACCCGGAAGTTGACCACCCGGTTGCTGGCCGCCGAAGCCTCGGAGCGGTTGAACAGCGGCAGGCTCACCATATCCTTGGTGAACTCCTGCTGGAAGATCGCGTACTGGCGGATGCGCTCCTCGCGGTCAAGGGTGTTGTTGGCGGCGAGGATAGCGCGGCTGGCCGTCTCGTTGCACCAGCCCATGTAGTTCTGACCCTCCCAGTTGTTGGAGGGCAGCGGGATCTGGTTGCAGGCGTACAGCGTCTGCCCGCCCGGGTCGGTCTCGCCCACCCAAGCGTAAGCGCCAAGCTCGAAGTCGCGGCGCTGCAGGCCCGAGTTGCTGCCGAAGAACCAGGAGCCGGGGGCGTAGGTGGGGATGATCTCGATGCCGCAGGCAGCCATCTGCTGGATGAAGACGGCGCCCCAGGTCTGGCGGAACTGAGCGTTAGTGGTGGTGAAGCCAAGCGACAGCGGGTCGCCGTTCTCGTTGGTGCGCACCAGCGCGCCATTATCGAGCGTCCAACCGGCCTCATCCAGCAGAGCTGCGCCCCGCTCAGGATCGAAGGGGTAGGTGGTGATGCCCTCCGTCGCCAGAGCCCAGTGGCCCTGCGGCAGGTTGGTGTCCATCAGCAGCTCCTGCTGCTCGGCCTCGTCGAGGAAGGGGTAGACAGAGGCGATCAGCTCGGGGCGGTTGGTGCAATAGGCGATCGCCTGGCGCACCCGCACATCGCTCAGGATGGGGTGCGGCGTGGAGAAGGCCTCCGCCGCTGCGGGGGCCTCAGGCTCGGCCACAACCGTCTGCTCGACCACCACGGTCTCGCGGATCGGCTCAGCAGTCTGTACAACAACAACCGTTTCGCGGATAACCTCGGGGGCTGCAGGAGCCTGCCCGCCACACGCCGCGAGAACGAGCACGAGCGCCGCCATGAGCGTAACCAGGGCGGCCGGGCGCTTGGAGAGAATACCCATCGTCGTTCAGACCTCCTTAGGAGAACACCGCTTCGACCATCATCATCGATCGTCGACCAACGGGCGAACAGGCTGGCGCCTGCTTGGGGGGAGCAGAGCCAGATGAACTTCCACTCGTCCCTATCCCTGCTCCCAGCCTCCTCATCATCTCTCCGAAGTAAAAAACCCCGCAAACCGCTATCGTGTAGTGGCTTGGAGGCGCTGCTGTGCTCGAGCCTCGGTTAAGCATCCGATCGAGCGAAACTTCGTTCGGGGAAACAATGGCTGTGTGGGCAGTTCGTTATTGACGAGTGTTTAACCGGAAGTATAAGCTGTTATGTCATTGCTGTCAAATGTAAAGCATGTTAATAATGTAAAGAGATAGCGCATCACAATGCGCCAGAGCCTGCTTTCACCTGCAGCCCATCACGGCCGCCCAGCTTGAACAGCATAACCCCACTCATCCCTTCTGTACGTGCTATAATGGCTCTGCCTCATGTCGTTGCCACGTCCTCTGCAGGAGCCGCTGTGTCAGCGCCACCCCCTTTGCTGACGGAGAAGCTGGTCCAGTGCATGCGGACCCTGTGCGCACAGCCGTCAGGGGTGGGCCAACCCGACGACCTCGCCGCCAGCGCAGACCTGATCGCCGGCATGCTCCACAGCCTCGGCATGCAGGTGCGGGTCGCCGGCGCCCCCGGCCCGCCGGTCGTGCTGGGCCGCCGCGCCGGCCGCAGCCAGCGGGCCCTGCTGGTCTACCACCGCTTCGACACGCCCCCAACCGGCCCCTGGCTCGCCTGGTCCCACGAGCCCTATCAGCTCGCCGAGCGGGACGGCGCCCTCTACGGCCGCGGCGTCGCCGAGGGCAAGGGCCCGCTGGCCGCCCACCTCCAGGCTCTCCACGCCCTGATCCAGTCCGACGGCGAACTCCCCTGCGGGCTGGTTCTCGTCGCCGACGGCGGCGGCCTCGCCGGCTCGCCCAGCCTCCCCGCGGCCCTCGCCGCCCACAGCGAGCTCATCCAGGCTGATGGCTGCCTGGGCAGCGTGGGCGACCGCGACATCCACGGCACGCCCCTCTGCTACAGCGGCAGCAAGGGCCTGCTCCAGGTGCGCCTCAGCGTCCACGGCCCCGCCCATCCCCTGCCCGCCGGCGTCGCCCCAGCCGTCCGCAACCCGCTCTGGCGCCTCACCTGGGCTCTCGCCAGCATCAAGGGCGACGATGAGGATATCCGCATCAACGGCTTTTACGACGCGGTGGATGGCCCCACCCGCGAGGAGAACGCGCTGCTGCGCCAGCTCAAGCTCGATGAGGCCGGCCGCCTGGCCGCCTGGGGCGCCGAGGAGTATCTCTTCGGCATGAGCGGCGTCGCCCTCGCCCGCGCCGAGGTGACCCTGCCCACCTGCAATGTGAGCGCCATCCACTCCGAGCCCCAGCACGAGCTAGCCCAACTGCCGGCCTCCGCCAGCGCCGTGATGGATTTCCAGCTGGTGCCCCGCCAGGAGCCCGCCGCGGTGGCGCAGCTGCTCCGCGCCCACCTCGACGAGCGCGGCTTCGCCGATGTCAGCCTTGAGGTGCTGCCCGGCGGCTACCCGCCAGCCCGCACCGAGCCCGACGCCCCCTTCATCCACCAGATCGTCGCCGCGGGCGCCGCGGCCTTCGGCGCCATCCTTCCCGTGGTCCCCGCTGGCCCTTTCGCTCTGCCCCTCCAGCTGTTCGCCGAGGCCACCGGCGCGCCCGTCGCCTCGATCGGCATGGCCCGCGCCGACAGCTCCCCCTACGGCGTCGATGAGCATATCCCCATCGACGACCTCGCCCGCCACGGCCAACTCCTGATCGAGCTCATGCTGGCGATGGCTGAGGCGTGATGCTCGCTCGCTCGTGACAAGGTGATCGCCCTCGCTTCCGCTCGGGCTAGGTGACAAGGGGACAAGGTGACATCCTGACGGTGCCGTTAGGTGTCCCCTTGTCTCCCTGTCCCCTTGCCACCCTGTCACCTCATCACGGCTCGGGCTCGAACGCTAGGATATCGATCCGCGAGCGGGTGAGTTCGATGAGATCGCCCGGCTCCAGCTGCGGCTTGCCCAGCTCGGCAGCGAGGCTGGCCGCGGTGAGACTGGTGCGCACACCGATGCGGCCTAAGCCGATGTCGAGCAGCAGCTCGGTGTAGAGGCTCTCGTAGGGCAGCGCGCCCGCGCCGGCCTCCCAGGCGGCCACCTCCAGCACCCTGCCATAGATCAGCGGGGCCAGACTCGGAGCGCCGGGCTGCCTCCCGGGCTCGGGCTCAAGGCCCAGCTGTGGCGGGCCGGTCTGGAGGCGCAGCGCGCTGAGCGCGCAGACGAGCCGCGCGCTGCCGGCGCGCCCCACATGCTCCTCGAGCACGCGGTGGTGCCGATCCACCACGCCGAGCAGCAGATCGGTTCGCGCCCCCGCAGCGGTAGGCCGCAGCACGATCAGCGGGAGGTAGCGCCGGCCGTCGGGATGGAGCCTGCCGG
>DAOUGF010000397.1:0-15950 GCA_034429295.1 Chloroflexaceae bacterium | reverse complement strand
CGAAGGAAGAGCTTGCTACTGACAACAGCAGGAGGCCCTGCGACCTCCGAGGGCGATAAGCCAGTAGCTTCCAGAAGCTGCTGAAAGAGGACCTCTGCCTGCGCCGGGCGGGCAGCTCCCGGGAACGGGGAGCCTCAGCTTCTGGAAGCTTCAACCCGAAGGGAGAGCTTGCTACTGACAACAGCAGCCGGCCCTGCGACCCCCACGGGCGATAAGCTAGTAGCTTCCAGAAGCTGCGGGAAGAAGGCCTCTGCACGTCGGCACTCATCGCAGGCTGTGGTCCACCGCCTCGTCGCCGTAGATCTCGCGGAAGCGCCGGTCGTCGATGCCGCCGGGGTCGCCGTCGTAGACGACGGCGCCGTCCTTGAGAGCGATGATGCGGGTGCCGTAGCGGCGGGCGAGGCCGAGCACGTGGAGCGAGCAGATCACCGTCACCCCTCGCTCCTTGTTCAGCCTCTCGAAGTAGAGCATCACCGAGTCGGCGAGGGCGGGATCGAGCGAGGCCACTGGCTCGTCGGCCAGCATCAGCGTGGGATTCTGCATCAGCGCCCTGGCGATGCCGACCCGCTGCTGCTGGCCGCCGGAGATGCTGTCGGCGCGGCTGAAGGCCTTGCCCTCGATGCCGACCAGTTCCAGGTTGCGCATGGCCTGGGCCTTATCCTCCTCGGGCCAGAGGCCCAGGATGCTGCGCAGCGTGCCGGTGTAGCCGAGCCGCCCGGCCAGCACATTGGTGAGCACGCTGGAGCGCTTCACCAGGTTGAACTGCTGGAAGACCATGCCGATCTGGCGGCGGATGCGCCGCAGCTCGGCCGGGCTCGCGGCCGTAATGTCCTGGCCGTTGTAGATGATCGTGCCGCTGGTGGGCTCGATCAGGCGGTTGATGCAGCGCAGCAGGGTCGATTTGCCCGACCCGGAGAGGCCGATGATCACCAGGAACTCGCCGCTCTCAACGCTGAAGGAGACATCCTTCAGCGCCCGCGTGCCGTCGGGGTAGGTTTTGCTCAGGTTGCGGATCTCTAGCACGGGCGCTCCTGTGGCTCGCTCGCTGCGCTCGCTCGTGACAAGGTGATCGCCCTCGCTATGCTCGGGCTAGGTGACAGGGTGACAAGGTGACATCCTGACGGCGCCGATAGGTGTCACCCTGTCACCATCCTACTCTCCGGCCAGTTCCTCGATGCTGATCCCCGAGGCGTCCAGCACGGTGCGGAACTCATCGTAGAAAGAGTCATCCACTTCGGTGAAGCCCTCGATCTCGTATACCTGCTCCAGCGCCGCCAGGCCTTCCTCGGTCTGGGCGATCTGGAGCAGGCCCTCGACGATCTGCGTCCGGATCTCCTCGGGCACGTCGCGGGCGAAGGAGACGGTGTCGTTGGGGATCTCGGAGGACTCGGCGACCACGATCACCTTCTCGTTCACGTCGGGGAACTGCTCTGCCACTGCGGTGCGGGCGTCCACGTAGGTGGCGCCGGCGTCGCAGTCGCCATTGTAGACGGCTGTGACGACGTTCGGGTGGCTGCCGGCCTCCTGGCTCTCCAGCGCGTCCACATCCACGCCGGCGGCGGCGAGCTCGATCCGCGGGATGATATAGCCCGAGGTGCTCAGCGGATCGACGTAGCACATGGTCTTGCCGGCGATATCCGTCAGGCTGCTGATCCCAGAGTCGGCGTTGGCGATGATCTGGCCGGTGTAGAAAGGCTGCCCGAAGCGGAGCGTGGCGAGGGCCACATCTACGCCGTAGCGCTCATTGGCCAGCACATAGCCGAAGGTGTTGAGCCAGCCGACATGGGCGTTGCCGGCGCCCATGGCCTCGACAACGGCGGCGTAGCTGGTGGCCACGTTGGCCTCGATCTCCAGGCCAGTCAGCTCGGAGAGCATCTCGGCGATCTCCTCGCCGCTGGCGATGATCTCCTGGGTGTCGCCCGAGGGCACGAAGCTCATCACGATCGGGTTCTCGGCGGTGCCGAGGTTGCCTGCGGCGGGCTCGGCCGCCGTAGTGGGGGCATCTGTAGCGGCAGTGGGCTCAGCTGGGGCGGCAGTGGGTTCGGCTGGGGCGGCGGTTGGCTCGGCTGGGGCCGCCGGGGGTGAGCCGCAAGCGGCCAGGGCTAGCAGAGCTGCGAGGGCCAGGGCGGACAGAAGACGGCTGATCATGGTTCTCCTCTCTGTGGGGCAACACAGATCACCACGTTGGGCCGGCCTGCTGAGCAGGGGCGTTGCCGGCACACATGGCGAGGAAGGATGGGAGCGGCGCGCCCCAATTGTAGCAGCTTTTAGACAGCAGCAGTGAGCCAGGGCCCCCAGGAGACAGGTGAGGATACCTGTGACATGTGATAGCTTCGCCGCAGCAGATCCGGCGCTGACGGCTCACAGGTACTGCTTCTCCCGCTCTCGGCGCCGAGGGGCATGCAGCGATGGCATGCGGGTTGAGGCGGCCGTCGGCTTCGGGGGTTTCAAGGGGGCAGCCGCCCCTTGGCGGGGAGCGCGAAGGGCCGAGCCCGCTTGCAGTACTTCGCACCGTGCAGGTGGTACTGGCGCGGGGCAGCGCCCGCGCCCTCCGTGTAGCAGACACCAAGCCCGGGGTGCGGGGCGGTCTGCGCTCTCGAGGAACCACGCTCAGCCGTCGAGCAGCCGGCCAAGCTCATTGAGAGAGCGGATCACCGGGGCTTCCACGCCATTCGCCTTGCCCTGGCGGTCGAGCAGCACGCCGGTCATCCCCACGGAGCGGGCGCCGAGCACATCGGCGCGGTAGCTGTCGCCGATCATTATGGCCGCCTCAGGCGCGACGCCGGCCCGCTCCAGGGCCATGCGGTAGAACTCCGGCGCGGGCTTGGCCGTGCCCACGGCCCCCGAGGCCAGCACAAAGTCGAAGTGCTCGACGATGCCGTGAGCCTGGAGGATGGCCGGCAGCCGCGAGCTCCAGTCGGAGATGATGGCGAGCAGCAACCCGCGGCCCTCCAGCGCCCGCAGTGCTGGCGTCACGTCGGGGTAGAGCTGCCAGTTGTCGGGCAGATCCTGCGAGTCGATGATCGCGTCGGCGATGCGATGCTCGGGGTCGTCAACGCCAAGCTCCCGCAGCATCAGGCCGTGATACTGGCGCCAGGTGGCGCGGATGCTCTCGTCCGAGCGCCAGGTGTGGTTGTCGGGGCGGTGGTACTCATCCCAGAACCAGCGGTCGGCCGCTTCCCAGGCCCGCTGTAACGACTCCTCGGTTGGGGTGAGGCCATTGGCTCGCAGCGCGCGGGCCAGCAAGTTCGGCATTGTCAAACGGGGCTGTAGCAGCGTGAAGCCTGCGTCGAAACAGATCAGTCTATAGGCAGCCATCGAATCGCTTTCCTCGGCTCGGCGACTATGCTGCCCTATCCTAACACAAGCTACCCAGGCCGCTCTCTTGAACCAGAGCGGCGCCGATGGCGCGGCCCGCGATGGGGTGCGGGCCGGTAGCCGATGGCGCTGCCGCTACACGCCGCCGGCCTGCTGCCCCATCGAGGCCCTCGCACGAGCCCCCCGCTGCGATTCCATCCATGCGCAGAGTGCGCCGAGCCCGAGGAGCGAGAGGGCCAGGCTGCCCACGAAGACCCAAGTCAGCGGGTTCGTCAGCTTAAAGTCGCCCCAAGCCCGCGCCGCCCCGAGCAGGAGCAGCGCCGACCAGATCACCGCGCCCTCGAGGGCGATCCGCGAGGCGCTCCAGCGGCGCTCGCTCGCCACGACTAGCCCGCCAACCCCCGGGAGCGCGAACCACCCCGCCACCACCCGCGCGGTGAGCGGCGTCAGCTCCCACGGCCAGATCGCGATCGCCCAGCTGGGGAAGAGGAAGAACGCCACGCCGATCAGCAGCTCGGCCGCGCCAGCCGCGCCAAGGGCCAGGCGGATCAGCCGGGGCACCTCCAGATCGTCCGGCCCGAGCGTCCCGGGGTCGGTGCGCTGGTTGCGCAGATAGAGCGCCGGGATCAGGAACGGCGTCACAAGATAGACGATCGTCCAGAGCCAGAACGAGATGTGGCCGTGGTTGAAGCGGTCGAGGTGCAGTAGCGTCGCCAGCCCCATCGGCCAGGTGAACGCAGTGACGGCGATGAAGCCCTTGCCGATCTGGTGCCAGGATGTGGCGAAGATCGCTCGCACGAAGAAGTAGGCCCCGGCGATATACCCCGCCCCCATCAGCAGCGGCGTCATGCGCGGCCTGATCGTCCAGGCGAATAGGCGCTCTGTGTCGTCGGGGAAGAAGTATAGGATGACGAACCCGGCCAGCAGGATCGGCACGAACAGGATGGAGAGCAGGCGTGTCTCCAGCAGAATACGGTCGTCGCACATAGGCTTGCTCATGACGCTCCTCCCGCCGAGAGCGGCATCGAAGTGCGCGGGCGCCGCCGCGCTAGATACCCGTAGACCACCAGGATCAACGCGGCGACGATCGAGGCGCCGTACGAGATGTGGTAGATCAGGCCGCCGGGCTTGTTCACGAAATCGAACTGGCCGAGGAAGAAGAGCGCCGCGATCTCGATGATCGCTGAGAGCACGAGGCCGGGCCGCACAAAGCTCTCGATCGGCGCCATACCCCGCGCGAAGATCAGCGGGAGCCCTCCAAGCACGAGCGAGCCGAAGAAGGCCCCGAACGCCCGCGCCGTCAGCAGCGAGAGCGGCCCTGGCCAGATCTTGCCGTCCGGCGCGATCCCATCGGCCAGCAGCACGACCAGCAGGCTCACATACAGCACGAACCCGACGAACATGACCCGCGCCCACCAGGGGCTGGGCAGGCCCTCAGCCTGCCGTGCCGGGCGCTCCCGCAGGTAGCCGGCGATGCCCAGCAGCCCGTTGAGCGAGGCGACGGCCAGGATCAGGGTGTAGGGGATGCCGAGGGCTGTGTCGAAGCGCAGCACGTCGCGGTGAATGATCAGCAGCAGGCCTTCAGTCAGGCCGAAGGCCCAGGTGAAGATCAGGGTGCCGTGGATGGCCGGCCAACGCCAGATCCGCGCCGCCTCGTAGGCCATCGCCGCCGAGCCCAGGTACCAGCCGCCCATCGTCATGGCCACGAACGGCGAGATCTCCCAGGCGAAGTTGGCCGCAGCCCAATGCGGCGCGAAGAAGAGGATGGCCCCGATCAGCGCGAAGAGCGCCGCGGTGATGTAGGTTAGAAGCCGCGAGCCCGGAGCCTTCCCTGTGGTTGTGCTTTCCATGCTCTGCTCCTTTGGTTGGGCCGTTACTCACTCAGGCCACGCGGGCCTCCTGTCCGTAGCGGATGGCGCGGGAGAGGATCGGCGGACTGAACAGGCTCGCCAGCGGCTGCAGCAGGTTCATCACGTCGAGGAAGGCCTGGCAGACGACCGGGTCGTGGTGGCTGGCCCTGTGGATGAGCTCGACATAACGGTTGACCATGTCGACGCCAGCGGGCCGCGGGCCTTCGGCTTGGGGCCAGCGGAAATCCTCGCCTACCGCCAGTTGCCAGGGGATGTCGATCACCTTCGCCGCCCGCTGGAAGAACGCTCTGGCGAGCCCCTCGAGGCCGCTGGCGCGCTGCTCGGCTAGCAACTCGGCCAGCGTTCTCGCCTGCATCGCGGCTGAGGTCATCCCCTGGCCATAGATCGGGTTGAAGCTGCAGAATGCGTCGCCGAGCACGAGATAGCCTTCGGGGAAACGATTCACGCGCTCGTAGTGGCGCCGCAGGTTCGCCGCGAACTTGTAGGTCCTGATCCCGCTCAGCGGGGCGCATTGGACGAGTAGATCGGCGATATCGGGGGCCGGCAGGCTGCGCGCAAACGCCAGGAAGCCCAGTTCGTCGGTCGGTGGATGGTCGCCGTACCAGCCGCCCAGGGTGACGATCCAGCGCCCCCGCTCGATCGGGAAGGCCAGGCCGGTCCGCTGCTCCCGAGGCGCCTCGGGCGTCACCATGATCCACCTGTGACCCAGCGGATCGTCGGGGGCCCGCCAGAGGATCCGCGTCGCATAGCCGAGATTGATCCGCACCTGGCTCTCGGGAGGCGGCTGGTAGCCTATGGCCGCCAGCCAGCGGGGTGAGGCCGAGCCCCGGCCGCTCGCGTCCACCACCAGATCCGCCTGGAGTCGCTCCTCTCCCCCATCCTCGCCCGCCAGCCGCACGCCGGTCACCCGGGCGCAGTCTGCGGTCGCCTCCAGGCCCACAGCAGCTCGCCCGCCACGCAGGGTCACGTTCGGCAGCCCGGCCACCCGCCGGCGCACCCGCCACTCCAGAAATGGCCGGCTCATCGTGATCCCTTTCATGCCGTAGGTGATCGGGATGCGGTAGCCGCCGTAGCAGTACCAGCGCATCGACTCGCCCATGTCGCCGACAAAGGCGCCTTCGGCGGTGAGCTCATCGAGCAGGCCGGGAAAGAGCTGATGCAACAGCTGTGTGCCGCTGGCGAGCAGGCCGTGAATATGGTGGATGTGGGGCTGCCCCTTCCGCGGCTCGGGCGTATCGGTGAACTCATCGCGCTCCACCACCGTTACCTGGGCGAACTGCTCGCTGAGCACCCTTGCGGTTAACAGGCCGGCCATGCTGCCGCCGATCACCACGGCGTGGTCGAACGTTGCCATTGCATCCCCCTTGAGCAATGTGCTTACTTCCAGGGCCAACTCGTGCGCACAAGCGGCCGGCGATCGCGTACAATAGGCGCTACCCCTTTTGCCAAGCGGTCTCGCGCCGCTCTGAATAAGAGCTTAGTTGGGCAGCGTTTTTTGATCGTGAATCGCTGCCTGCTGCTGACGCGACCGCCGCAAACGACGGCGGCTCGCGGGGAGAAGCGAAGATGCCCTCCCGGCTCCAGCTCTTGCTGCTCGGCCCGCCCCGCCTGCTGCTCGATGGGCAACCGCTGGCCGAGCTTGTCTCGGCGAAGGCCCACGGACTGCTCTTCTATCTCGCTGCCACCGGCGAGACCTACTCCCGCGCGGCGCTCACTGGTCTGTTCTGGGGCGATCAGCCGGAGGATCTGGCGCGGGCCAACCTGCGCCAGGCCCTCACCAAGCTGCGCCGGGCCATTGGCGACCATCTCCTCATCACCGCCGATACGGTCGCCTTCAACCCCGCCCTGCCATACGAGGTGGATGTCCGCAGTTTCCTGCAGTTGCTCGAAGGAGCCCGCACTCACCCGCACCGCAACCGGGCGACCTGCCACTCCTGTGCTGAGCGCAGCCGGCGCGCGGTGGAGCTGTACCGCCACGACTTTCTCCACGGCTTTGGGCTGGACGATTGCCCCGAGTTCGAGCTCTGGATGATCGCCGAGCGGGAGCGCCTGCGCCAGTTGGCGCTCGAGGCCCTGGAGGGGTTGGCAACCTTCTGCCTCCGCCGCGGCGACTACAGCGCGGCTCAGAGGTACGCCCGCCGCCAACTCGACCTCGACCCGGTCCATGAGCCGGCCCATCGCCAGCTGATGCTCGCCCTGGCCGCCACAGGCCAGCGCACCGCGGCCCTGGCCCAGTACCAGGCCTGCGCCCGCCGGCTGCAGGAGGAGTTTGGCGTTGAGCCCGATCAGCCCACCAGGAGCCTCTTCGAGGCGATTCGGCGGGGCGAGCCGCCGCTGCCCCAGGTTGTAACTCGACATAATCTTCCGGCCCCGATCACGCCCTTCGTTGGCCGCGAACATGAGCTCGCCGTTGTGCGCGAGCGGCTCGAGGATCCCGCCTGCCGGCTGCTCACCCTTGTAGGCCCCGGCGGCGTCGGCAAGACCCGCCTGGCCCGCGAGGTCGCCGCCGGGCTCTTGCCGACCTTTAGCGACGGCGTCTTCCTCGTGGAACTCGCGTCGCTGCGCGATCCGGGGCTGGTGCCCGTGGCGATCGCCCAGGCCGTGGGCATGCAGGAGAGCGGCGGCAGGCCGCTGATCGAGCAGCTCAAAGCCTGGATCGGCCAGTCCGATCTCCTGCTGCTCCTCGACAACTGCGAGCATCTGCTCACAGCGGCTCCCCTGGTCGCCGAGCTCCTCGCCGCCTGTCCGGGGCTCGCCGTGCTCGCCACCAGCCGCGAGCCGCTGCGCCTGACGGGCGAACACGAGTACACCGTGCCGCCCCTGCCCCTGCCGGAGTTACCCAACGGCGCGGCTCCGTCCGTCGAGCGCCTGGTCGAGTCGAGCGCGGTGCAGCTCTTCCTGCAGCGGGCCAGGGCCAGCGTCCCCAGCTACGCCACGGCCCCCGGGGAGACGGAGCTTGTCGCGCGGATCTGCCACCGGCTCGACGGCCTACCGCTGGCGATCGAACTGGCGGCGGGGCGCAGCCGCCAACTCTCGCCCGCCGCTATACTGGCCCAACTGCAGCAGGCCGCCCCGGCGTCGCTGCGGCTGCTCGATGAGGGCGCCCGCGATCTGCCCGCCCGCCACCAGACCATGCGCGCCGCGGTGGCCTGGAGCTATAACCTGCTGGACGAGGCGGAGCGGCGCCTCTTCCGCCGCCTGGCGGTCTTCGCCGGGGGCTGCGTGGCCGAGGCCGCAGTGGCAGTTGCCGATGATGACCTTCCCGATGTAGCGACCCTGCTCGTGACGCTGGTCGAGCAGTGTCTGCTGCAGCGTGGCGGCCCCGCTGACCGGCCGCGCTTCAGTATGCTGGAGGTGATCCGCGACTACGGTCTGGAGCAGCTCGAGGAGCACGGCGAGCTTGAGCAGTGTCAGCGGCGCCTCGCCAACTATCTGGTTGAGCTGGTCGAGCCGGCCTCCCAAGGGTTGCTCGGCCCGGAGCAGGCCAACTGGATCGCGCAGCTGCAGGCCGAGCACGCCAACCTGCGCATCGCGCTGGCATGGGCGATCGAGGCCGGGGAGGCCGCGATCGCGCTGCGTCTCTCCGGCAAACTCTGGCGCTTCTGGGACACCTGCGGCTATTTGAGCGAGGGACGCCGCTGGCTGGAGGCCGCGCTTGCGCTGCCCACTCCTGAGCCGGCGAGCGGCTCACAAGACGAGGCGAAGTCGTTGCGGAGCGGGGCTCTCAATGGCCTCGGGATGCTCACGCTCAACCAGGGAGAGTACGCCGCCGCTCGCGCCGCCCTGGAGGAGAGCCTGGCCCTGCGGCGCGCCGTGGGCAGCCAGGAGGGCGTGGCCGATGCGCTCAACAACCTCGGCATCGTCGCCTTCCGCCAGGGCGACTACGAGACTGCCCAGCAGTTGTATGAGGAGTGCCTCGCCATCGATCGGGCCTCCGGCAACCGGGAGTGGATGGGCTACTCCCTCGGCAACCTCGGCCTGGTCTACCATCATCGGGGCCTCGCCGAGCAGGCCGAGGAGGCCTTCAGCCAGGGCTTAGCGCTCTTCCGCGAGTTCGGCAACCGTCGCGAGGAGGCCTTCAGCCTGCACAACCTTGGCATGAGTGCCTACGTTCGTGGCGAGTTGGCCCTGGCCCGCTCCCGCTACGAGGCGAGCCTCGCGATCAAGGAGGAGCTCGGCGATAAGTGGGGCACGGCGACGACGCTCTACTATCTGGCCGATGTGGCCCGCGCCGAGGGTGATTTGGGCACAGCGCGGGCGCTGCTGGTGCGGGCCCTGAAGCTGAGCCGCGAGCTCGATGTGAAGCAGTGCCTGATCGAGTTGCTCGAGGCCTTCGCCGCCCTCGCCACGGCTCAGGCCCGGGCCGAGGCGGCCGTGACCCTCTTTGCCGCGGCTCGCAGGCTCGGCGCCGAGCTGAAGATCGTGCTGCAGGCGATGGATCGGGCCGGCCGCGATCGTGAGCTTGCCGCCGCTCGCAGCAGCCTGAGCGAGGCAGCGTTCGAGGCCGCCTGGCTCCGCGGCCAGCGCCTCTCCCTCGACCAAGCGTGGGCCGCCGCACTCGAGCTGACGGCGTAACGGGTGGCTACGCTGCCAGCCAAGCTGCTGCAGCCGCGAGCTACCGCGCCACCCTCCTGCGCTCGCTGCGACAATGATCCGGCGAGCGCTATGCGCGCTGCAGTGCGGCTCGCGGCTGGCGGAGCCGGGGAGCCGCTGCTATCTTGTGGCAGGCGGCCTATGCTCTCAAGGAGGCGTCGGGCGATGCGGGATGTAGCGTACAATAGAGGTGTCACTCGTCACCAGCGCCCATCCCCCCAGCTTTGCCCTCGAGGCACGTTCCCCTCCCAGGCGCAAGGATACGCTCATGGATCATGCCTTGTCACCTAATCTCCCGTTCGCGACAACTGGTATCGCCGGTTTGGACGATGTGCTCGGCGGCGGCTTCACACCCCACCGGCTCTATCTGATCGAGGGCTCGCCGGGCGCCGGGAAGACAACCCTGAGCCTCCAGTTCCTGCTTGAGGGCCTGCGGCAGGGCGAGCGGGGCCTGTATATCACCCTCTCCGAGAGCGCGCAGGAGTTGCGGGCGAGCGCCGCCACCCACGGCTGGTCGCTCGAGGGGATCGAGATCTTCGAGCTGCCAGTGGCCGACGACCTGCGCAGCCTAGATAGCCAGTCGTTGATGTTTCACGCCTCGGAGGTGGAGCTCGGCGAGACGGTGCGGGCGCTCTTCGCCGCAGTTGAGCGCGCCGACCCGGCGCGGGTGGTGATCGACTCGCTCTCCGAGCTGCGGCTGCTCTCGCAAGGGCCCCTGCGCTACCGGCGCCAGATCCTCGCGCTGAAGCAGTTCTTCGCCGAGCGGCAGATCACGGTGCTGATGCTCGATGACCTCACCTCCGACGCGAGCGACCGTCAGCTCGAGAGCATCGCTCACGGCGTGGTCCTGCTGGAGCATCTCTCGCCCGAGTATGGCGCCGAGCGCCGCCGCCTCCGCGTGACTAAGTTCCGCGGCCGCGCCTTCCGCGGCGGGTTCCACGACTTCCGCATCACCCGAGGCGGGCTGGTGGTTTACCCGCGCCTGGTCGCCGCCGAGCACCACCAGCCCTTCGCCGTTGAGCTGCTCGCCAGCGGCGTACCTGGGCTCGACAGCCTCCTCGGCGGCGGCCTGCACTATGGCACGAGCGCGCTGCTGATCGGCCCCGCCGGCACCGGCAAGTCGTCGGTGGCCACGCAGTACGCCCTCGCCGCCGTTACCCAAGGCCAGCAGGCCGCGATCTTCACCTTCGATGAGGCCACCACCATCTTCCTGGCCCGCTCGGCCGGCATCGGGCTCAATATCCAGCCGTACCTGGAGGAGGGCCGGCTACTGCTGCGACAGGTTGACCCGGCCGAGCTCGCGCCCGGCGAGTTTGTCCACGTCGTGCGCGCGGAGGTGGAGCGGATGCAGGCCCGTGTCGTCGTGATCGACAGCCTTAACGGCTACCTCAACGCGATGCCGGGCGAGCGCTTCCTGATCGCCCAGCTCCACGAGTTGCTCACCTACCTCGGCCAGCGCGGGGTGGTGACCATCCTGGTGGTGGGGCAGCAGGGCCTGATCGGCCCCGCGATGGAGTCGCCCCTGGATGCGAGCTATCTGGCCGATACGGTGGTCCTATTGGGCTACTTCGAGGCCAACGGAGCGGTGCGGCGGGCGATCTCGGTAGTCAAGAAGCGTAGCGGCCCCCACGAACATACGATCCGCGAGTTTCATATCGACGCCGGAGGGCTGCAGCTCGGCGCCCCGCTGACGGCCTTCCAGGGTGTGCTCAGCGGCATGCCCACCTACACGGGCGGAAACGGTCCGCTGCTGAACCGGGAGTCACGGCCTGATGGATAGCGCCACTCTCCGTGATGAGGAGCGGGTGCTGGTGCTGGCGCCCACCGCGCGCGACGCGCAGCTCAGCGAGGCGCTCTTTACGGACGCCGGCCTGCCCTGCGCGATCTGCCGGGATCTGACTACCTTCGGCGCCGAGCTTGCCCGTGGCGCCGGAGCCGTGGTGCTAACCGAGGAGGCCCTCACGCCGGAGCGCCGGCATTTCCTGATCGCCCCGCTCGCCGAGCAGCCGTTCTGGTCCGACCTGCCGCTCATTCTGCTCGCTAGCAGGGGCCCCCGGGAGCTGCTGAGCGCCTCCCTGGTGCGCCAGTTGGGCAACGTGCTCGTGCTGGAGCGGCCGCTCAGCGCCCAAACGCTGCTCGGCGTGGTCCAGATGGCGCTGCGCACGCGCCGCCGCCAATACCAGGCGCGGCTGGTGACTGAGGCCGGCGAGCTCCTCGCCGCCGCGCTCGACGATGACGCCGCCCTCGCGGCGCTCACGGACCTGCTGGTCCCGCGCCTCGCCGACTGCTGCCTGCTCTATACCCTCGACGACGGCGCAGCGCGGGTGGCCGCAATGAGCTTTGCCCCAGAAGCCCGGGCCGCGGAGGCGCGGCTGCGGGCAGCGCTGCAGCCTGGTCGGGAGGCGCCGGCCGTCGCTGCGGGAGCTGAGCTGGCGGAGGCGCACCTACGCCTTGTTGGCGCCACCGAGCGGTTCATCGTGCCGCTGCAAACCTACGGGCGCCAGCTCGGCGTCCTGAGCCTTGGGATGCTGACCGCGGGCCGAAGCTTCGACCCCCACGACCGTCAGGTTGCGCAGGAGGTCGCTGGGCGGGTTGCCGTGGCGCTCAACCAGGGCCGGCTGTATCGGGCGGAGCAGGAGGCGCGAGCCCAGGCGGAGGCGGCGCTGCAGGCTCACAATGCGCTGCTGGCCCTTATCTCTCACGACCTGACCAACCCCCTGACCGCGATCCTCGGCCAGGCGCTGCTCCTCGAGCGACAGCTGGCAAGAGGCGCGCCGCCGCCGGAGCGCCTGCAGCGCGGCCTCACCAGTATTGGGCGGGCGGCCCGGCAGATGCACGCCCAACTTGCGGAGTTGTTGGAGGCGGCCCGGCTCCAGGTTGGGGAGCCGCTCGAGCTGCGCCGCGAGCCGACTGACCTGGTAGCCCTCGCGCGTGCCGTGGCGGCCGCCGTGCAGCAGACGACCGAGCGTCACCAGTTGCGCGTGCAGACGCAGCTCCCGGCCCTCACCCTGCTGATTGACCCCGTGCGGATCGAGCGTGTGCTCGCCAACCTGCTGTCTAACGCGGTGAAGTACAGCCCATCCGGCGGGGCCGTCACCGTCAGCATTGAGGTTGAGGATACGGGTGCCGAGGCGTGGGCCGTGGTGCAGGTACAGGATGAGGGCATGGGCATCCCGGCCGCGGAGCTGCCGCATATCTTTGAGCGTTTCCAGCGCGCATCGAATGTGACGCCGGCCATCAAGGGGACGGGGCTCGGGCTGGCGAGCGTGCGGCAGATCGTGGAGCTGCACGGAGGGCAGGTGTCGGCGGCAAATGCGCCAGCCGGCGGCGCCATCTTCACCGTCCGCCTGCCGCTGAACGCAACGGAGAACAGCGATTGACGATCGAAGCACTACAAGCTCAACTCGACGCGTTCAACCAGGCCGCTCTCTACGAGCAGGAGAACTTTCGTGATCGCGCCGAGGTGATCGACGCCATCGAGTTCGAGATCATCGACCGCATCGATGGGCTGCTGGCCGACTCGTCGCAGCCGCACGAGCTGCGCGCGCTGCGGCGGGCGGCCGAGCAGCTCATGCGACGCCTGGAAGCCATCGACGAGGAGCTGTTTCAAAGCCTGCGCTCTGCCATCCGCGACGGCTGCCGGGGCGAGGCGCTGCGACAGGCCATCGATAGGTATGTCGGGCTCCCCACCGCCGATGAGCTGGGGCAGGAGGTTGTCGGCTACGACAGCCTCGACCGGCTGATCAACGGCATCCTCAGCAGCGACGCGCTCCCCGAAGCGAGGCTCGAGCCCGAGCCCGAGATGGTGCTCTACCAGAAGACGCCGGCGCGGATCATCTTCGAGCTGGTCGAGCGGGCGAAGCTTGGGCCCGAGGATCTGTTCTACGACCTGGGCTCCGGGATAGGCCACGTAGTCACGCTGGTGCATCTGCTCAGCGGCGCGAGGGCCAGGGGCGTGGAGTTCGAGCCGGCGTTCTGCGAGTATGCCCGGGCCTGCGCGGCCGCGCTTAGGCTCACACAGGTGGAGTTCATCAACGAGGATGCGCGGCGGGCCGACTACACAGACGGCAACATCTTCTTCATGTACACACCCTTCGAAGGGGCCATGCTCCTGAAGGTGCTGGAGCGGCTGCGCGAGCGCTCACGGAGCGGGCCGATCAGGCTGGCAACCTATGGGCCCTGTACGCACATCGTCGCACAGCAGGATTGGCTTTCGGCGCCAAGCCCCGCCGAGCCGGGCAGCTACAGGCTGGCGATCTTCAGCAGCCGCTAGTACAGCATTCTACTGGCGGGGACGACCGACGACAGACGACCGACGACCGCAGCCTGCCAAACCGACGACCGCAGCCTGCCCGACCATAGTTTGTCGTCTCTGACTAGAAGCACATATGTCGCTCGGAACGTACGGCCGAAGCATTCCCCCAGGTTGCGCGTGTGGTACGGGCGCTGTTCGGGCGAAAGCTTCGGCCTTACTGGAGCTGCGCTACGCGCACTTGCCCTTTCCGCCGAAGCCGGGCGGGGGCGAGGCGGACGAAGGGAGCATGAGCCGATGAGCACTGTTCTGGAACTCACCGTGAACGGCTGCATCCGAGCGGTGAGCGCCCATCCCGATCAGCCCCTGTTGCATGTCCTGCGCGACGAGTTGGGCCTCACCGGGGCGAAGATCAGCTGCGGCGAAGGCGCGTGCGGGGCGTGCACGGTGCTGCTCGAAGGTCGCGCCGTGCGCGCGTGCGTGACGCCGGTTGGCGAGATCGGCGGCCGTCCCATTCGCACCATCGAAGGGTTGGAGCAGAACGGTGCCTTGCATCCGCTGCAACAAGCCTTTCTCGACCAGGAGGCGTTCCAATGCGGCTACTGCACGCCGGGCATGATCATGGCGGCGCTGGCACTGCTCGAAGCTACGCCCCAACCGACTGAGGCGCAGATCGTGGAGGCAATGCAGGGCAACATCTGTCGCTGCGGCGTCTATGGCCGCATCGTCGCGGCGATCAAGCGGGCCGCCGAGCAACTTGCAGGGCAAGGAGCTGCGTGATGAGCGACGAGCAGACGACCAATCGCCAGCCGAGCCCTCATCAATCCGGCAGCCGGCGCGGGCCGGCGCCGGGCGAGGCCGAGGCGCTCGCGATCGGCGACTGGCTGCATATCGAGCGCGATAACGCGGTGCTCGTGTGGTGCGGCAAGGCCGAGGTCGGGCAGAATATTCGCACCTCGCTGGCTCAGGCGGTCGCCGAGGAGCTATGCGTCCCCTTCCGCAGCGTCCGGGTGATGCTGGGCGATACCGCGCTCACGCCCTATGACGCCGGAACCTTCGGCAGCCGCACCACTGGCTTCATGGCGCCGCTCCTCCGCAAGGTTGCGGCCTCGGCGCGGGAGGTGTTGCTCGACCTCGCCGCCGCGCGCTGGAATGTCCCACGGGCGACGCTCCAGGCCAGGGATGGGCATGTCATTCACGCGGCGACAGGGCGCAGCATCAGCTACGGCGCGCTCACCGACGGGCAGCGGCTGAGCCAGGAGTACGACGACGATGCTCCGCTGCATCCCGCCGACCAATGGACCGTTGCGGGGACTGCCGTCCCTCGCCTAGCCGCGCGCGACATCGTCACCGGAAAGCATCGCTACACGCCCGATCTCACGCGCCCCGGCATGCAGGTCGGCGCCGTGCTGCGCCCGCCCTGCTTCGGCGCAACGCTCCAATCGTTGGACAGCGCTAGGGCGCGCGCCCTGCCAGGCGTGACGGTGGTTCACGACGGGCAGTTCGTCGGGGTCGTTGCGCCAACGCGCCGTCGCGCCTTGGAAGCGCTCGCGGCGCTCGACGTCACGTGGAGCCAGCCTGAGCATCTCCAGATCGACGACCTCGCCGCCTACCTGCGGAGCCATCCCGCGCCACCTGACGTGGAGCGACGGCCGTTCGAGTTTCCGCTGCACATAGGCTCGATCGAGGAGGGTCGTGCCCTATCCGCTATTGTGCTGGAGCAGTCGTACACGCTGGCCTATATCGCCCACGCGCCGCTGGAGCCGCGTGCGGCCATCGCGGAGTGGGACGGGGACAGGCTCACCGTCTGGACGGGGACGCAGCGCCCCTTTGGGGTGCGCGACGAGCTCCAGGCTGCGTTCGGGCTTCCGGCGGAGAATGTGCGCGTGATCGTTCCCGACACCGGCTCGGCCTAC
>DAOUGF010000396.1:0-6711 GCA_034429295.1 Chloroflexaceae bacterium | reverse complement strand
CCTTCTTTCGCGTCTTCCCTTAAGCGCTTCGCGCCACTTCGTTCCGAACGTTCGAACCTTCGTTTCGCGTTTTAAGCGCTGCGCGCCACTTCGTAACGCGGCGCAGCTTAGGCGCTGCGCGCCGTCTTGCGACCCGTGCCTTTCGCGATCCAAACCTCCCCCTCAATTCCCCAGCACCGGCGTGCCGCGGAGGGCGTTGATCACATCGTTCACCGTGATCAGCAGCATCAGGCCCATCAGCGCAGCGAAGCCGATCGCGTGGACCAGCGCCTCCTTCTCCGGCGGCACCTTCTTACCCCCTCGCAGCCACTCGATCAGCGAGAAGACGATATGGCTGCCGTCGAGGGCGGGGATGGGCAGCAGGTTGAGCAGGAACAGGTTCAGGCTCAGCACCGCCGTCAGGTTCCAGAACGCGGCGAAGCCGCCGGGCTGCTGGATCACCTCGCCGGTGGCGCGGGCGATCCCTACCGGCCCGATCGGCTCACCTTCGGGCGATGGCGTGGGCGAGAAGAGGCCGAGGATCGAGGCCGGCAGGCTCGCCAGGGCCTCCAGCATGCGCCCCGTCAGGTCGAGACTATAGGTCACCCCGCGCACGGCGGCCTCGAGCGGCCCGACCGGCACCTGCACGACCTTCGGCCCATAGCTGAAGCCGAAGCCCGACTCGTACCTATCGCCGTCCGGCGAGGTCCACGGTCCGGGCGTTACGATGAGCTTCAGCTCCTGCCCGTTGCGGCGCACCACTGCCTCTATCGGCCGGCCGAGGTTCTCGCGGGCCACCTCGCCAACGACCGTCGTGTCCGTGGCCGGCCGGCCGTCAAGGCTGATCAGCTCGTCGCCCGCCTGCATGCCGGCGGCGGCGGCCGGAGTATTGGGGAAGACCTGTCCGAGCTCCTGGCCACCGGTGGGCGTGGGCACACCGAGGGCGGCGAAGAGCACGGCGAAGATCACCATCGCCAGGAAGAGGTTCATCAGCGGGCCGGCCACCATCACCGCGATCTTGCGCCAGGGCGTGGCGGCGGCCAGGCTCCCGCCCGCGCCGTAGAGTGTCTCGTCGCGCCCATCGCTGCCCTGTGCGAAGCGCACAAAGCCGCCGATGGGCAGCCAGTTCAGCGTGTACTTCACGCCGTTGTGCTCGAAGAGCGTGAGCGCTCGCGGCGGGTAGCCGACGCCGAACTCCTCGACTTTGATCCCCATCCAGATCGCGACCAGAAAGTGGCCGAGCTCGTGGACGACCACGAGCAGGCCGAGCATCAGCAGGAAGGCGGCGATCGCCACGAGCGGGTTGCCGCCGCTCTGTTCGGCCGCCTGCTGAAGGGGTGCAGCGGCCGTTGCGCCGGTTGCAGAGACGAGAGCGAGCATAGTCTGCTCCAGGGGTGACGTGCGAAGGCGGCGGGCTTTCGCCCACCGCCCGAATGTGGTGTCAGTGTACCGGCTTAGCCTCCCAGAGTCAAGAGAGCTGCGTAGTAGACTGTGGGCGCGGTGAAGAGCAGGCTGTCCATGCGGTCGAGGATGCCGCCATGGCCGGGGATGAGCGCCCCTGAGTCCTTCACGCCGATCTGCCGCTTGATCAGCGACTCGCCGAGGTCGCCGAGCGGCCCAGTGATGCCGGTGGCCGCGCCGATCAGGGCGGCGGCGCCGTAGCTCACCGGCAGCCCGAGCAGCGGCACAGCCACCAGGGCGGTCAGCACGGAGGCCACGAGACCCCCGGCAAAGCCCTCCCAAGTCTTCTTCGGGCTGAGTATTGGCGCCATCTTCGTGCGGCCGAGGCTGCGGCCCACGAAGTAGGCCGCGCTGTCCTGGATCCAGGTGATCGCCAACACGAGAATCACCCAGGCGGTGCCAGGGGGGATGGCCAGCCCGGCGAGGGGGCCGGGCCGCAGGGGCGTGTCGAGCTGCCGCAGCAGGATGAAGGCGCTCAGCAGCCAGCCGATATAGATGGCGCCGGCGAAGGTGAGCGCCCAGCTGAGCAGGCTGGTGCTGCGCTCGCGGCGCATCACCTCGTAGCTCAGGGTGCCGGCCACGGCGAGGGTGAGGGCGAGGGCGGCAAGGTCGAAGTCGCCGGCGAGCGGCTGGAAGGCGGCTGCGGCGCAGAGCAGCAGGCCCGTGGCCAGGCCCGCGGCGCGGCGCGGCGCGTAGCCGCCCGCCCGCATGATATCGAACAGCTCGACGATGGCGACGGCCGCGCAGGCGGCCACAAAGGCCGCGGTGAGCCAGTACCACCACGTCGCTACGACGATCAGCGGGATGAGGACGGCGACGCTGCCGAGGCGGCGCGTCAGCGAGCTAGCTCTCTTCTGAGAGGCCACCAAAGCGTCGTTCCCGCTGTCCATACTCGCTGATAGCTTGCTGGAGGTGCTCTGGTCGGAAGTCCGGCCAGTAGACGGGGGTGAACCAGTACTCACTATAGGCGGCCTGCCAGATGAGAAAATTCGAGAGCCGGCGCTCGCCGCTGGTGCGAATCACCATGTCGGGGTCCGGCATGCCGGCAGTGGAGAGATGCTCGCCGATCAGCTGCTCGTCCACATCCTCGGCCCGCACGCCGGCGGCGATCATTGCCCGCACGGCGTCCACGATGTCGGCGCGGCCGCCGTAGTTGAAGGCGATCGCGAGGGTGAGGCCGTTGTTCCTGCTGGTCAGATCGATCGCGTAGCGCACCTTCTCGGCCAGGCGCGGGCTCAGCCCTGCCAGCCGGCCGAGGTGGCGCAGCCGCACCCCCTGCTCGTGCAGGTTGTGCGTCTCACGATCGATGAAGTCGCTCAGAATCGCCATCAGCCCCTGCACCTCGGCGGACGGCCGGGTCCAGTTCTCCGTCGAGAAGGCGTAGAGCGTGAGGTAGCGCACGCCAACCGCGGCAGCCTCGCTGACGATCGCACGGATATTCTCGGTGCCGGCCCGATGGCCCGCAATGCGGGGCAGCCCGCGGCCACGGGCCCAACGCCCGTTACCATCCATGATAATGGCGATGTGCTGCGGTATCGCGCGCCGTTCTTGTGAGCCCTCAGTGCTCATGGCCTTCCGCCCTCGGCAGCTATACCGCCATCACCTCGGCTTCTTTATCCTTGCCGATTTGGTCGAGCTCGGCGATGCCCTTGTCGGTCAACTGCTGCACCTTCTCCTGGGCCCGCTTCAGCTCATCCTCGCTGATCAGCTTCTCGCTCTCCAGCTCCTTGAGCTGATCGATCGCGTCGCGGCGCTGGTTGCGCACCGACACCTTCACCTCCTCAACCCGGTGGCGCACCACCTTCACCAGTTCGCGGCGGCGCTCCTCGGTGAGGGGCGGGATGGCCAGCCTGATGACGCGGCCGTCGTTGCTGGGGTTGATGCCGATGTCGGAGTGCTGGATGGCTTTCTCGATCGCTCTGATCATGCCGTTGTCGTACGGCTGGATCACGATCAACCTTGCCTCCGGCACCGCGATGTTGGCGAGCTGGTTGAGAGGCATCGGGGCGCCGTAGGCCTCCACCTGCAGATGCTCCACAAGGCCCGCCGAGGCGCGCCCTGTGCGGATGGTCGCCAGGTTGTGGCGCAGGGCGTCGGCGGCCTTCTTCAGCTGCCCCTCGAACTCTCGCAGGACGTCGTTGACCATCGCTGCCTCCTATGGGCTCTTGCTCACCAGGGTCCCTACGCGCTCGCCCATCACGATCCGCTCGACGGTGCCCGGCTCCAGCGCGTTGAAGACAATGATCGGGATATCATTATCCATGCAGAAGGTCAGCGCTGTCGAGTCCATCACTGTGATTCCGGGGTCGTTCAGGGCGTCCATGTAGGTGAGGTTCTCGAACCGCACAGCGTCCGGATTGCGCCGCGGGTCGGCGGAGTAGATGCCGTCAACGCCGTTCTTTGCCATCAGGATCACCTCGGCGTGCAGCTCGGCGGCCCGCAGGGCGGCGGCGGAGTCGGTGGTGAAGTAAGGGTTGCCGGTGCCGCCGGCGAGGATGATCACCCGCCCCTTCTCCATATGCCGGATGGCCCGGCGGCGGATGTAGGGCTCGGCCACCTCGTTCATCTGGATCGCTGTCATCGTGCGAGTCTGCAGGCCGTGGCGCTCCAGCGCATCCTGCAACGCCAGCGCGTTGATGATCGTGCCGAGCATGCCCATGTAGTGGCTCTGGGCGGTGTCCATGCCGCGGGCGATCGATTGGCTGCCCCGCCAGATATTGCCGCCGCCGATCACCAGGGAAACCTCGACGCCGTGGCGCACCACGCTCTCGATCTCCTGGGCGAGATAGTCGAGCATATCGTAGCTCACCACCTCGTCGGTGCCTTTGATCTGCTCCCCGCTCAGCTTGATCAGGATGCGCCGGTATTTAGGCTCTTGCATGGGGGATGGTGATGAAGAATCAAGAACCAAGAACCGAGGGCGCCATGCGGCCAACTGCTGGTTCTCGGTTCTTGGTTCTCGGTGCTACTCAGGCGCCAACCTCGTACCGCACGAAGCGCCGGATCACGATATTCTCGCCGAGCTTGGCGATCGCCTCCTTGATCTTCTCCTCGATCGTGCGGGAGGGCTCCTTCACAAAGGGCTGGGCGAGCAGTACATTCTCCTCGATGAACTTCTCGCGGCTCTGCCCGCTCTCGGCGACGGCCTCGTCGGTCACCTCGTCAACGCTGATGTAGCGAGGGTTGAGGGCCACCACATGCTGGGCGAGCTCATTGGCCAGGGTGCTGAAATCCTCAGTGCGGGCCACAAAGTCGGTCTCGCAGTTCAGCTCCACCAGGCCGGCCACGCGGGCGCCGTAGTGGACATAAACTCCGATCAGACCCTCCTTGGCCTCGCGGGTCGACTTCTTGGCGGCCGCCTCGATGCCCCGCTCCCGCAGGATCTCGATCGCCTTGTTGATGTTGCCGTCAACCTGCTCGAGAATATCTTTGCACTCTTTGATCCCGGCGCCGGTGCGCTCACGCAGCTCTTTCACCAGCTCGATCGACACAGCCACAGCTTTACTCCTTATGCGTAACGTGGAGGGGCGCTGGCCCCTCCAAAGCAGAACAATGATCGCCTTCCGGCGGGCCTAGAGCTCGTGAGACGCCTCGCGCCGATGCACGCCCTCAAGGGCGGCGTCGGCGATCTTGCTCGTCATCAGGCGGATGCCGCGGATGGCATCGTCGTTGCAGGGGATCACATAGCTGATCGGATCAGGATCGCAGTTGGTATCCACCATCGCCACCACTGGCACGCCCACCGACTGGGCCTCCTTCACTGCCAGCTCTTCCTTGTGGGGGTCGATGATGAAGATGGCGCCAGGAAGGCGATCCATCGTCTTGATCCCGCCGAAGACGCGGTTCAGCTTGCTGATCTCCTCCTCGAGCTTGAGACCCTCGGCCTTCGTGAGCTTGGCGAAGTCGCCCCTGTCCCGCTGGGCCTCGAGATCGGCCAGCCGCTTGAGGCGGCCCTTGATGGTGGCGAAGTTGGTGAGGGTGCCGCCGAGCCAGCGCTGGGTGATGTAGAACTGCCCGGCGCGGGTGGCCTCCTCGATCACGGCCTCCTGTGCCTGCTTCTTAGTGCCGACGAACAGGATCTTCTCGCCGCGGGCGGTGACGTCGGCGACGAACTTGTAGGCCTGGGTGAGACCGGCGACCGTCTTCTGCAGGTCGATGATGTGGATGCCGTTGCGGGCCGTGAAGATGTACGGCCGCATTTTCGGGTTCCAGCGGTTCGTCTGGTGGCCGAAGTGGGCGCCTGCCTCGAGGAGGGCCTTGATCGAGACGATGCGGGGCGTTGTTGCCTGGGTCATAACTCCCTGTCTGCTCCTTGTTCTGGATCTTCCAGCCGCCATCCCCCGCGCACCACAGGCGAACCGGGCCAAGCCCGGCAGGAGCGCCCGCTGAGGGGGATGTGTGTATTTGGCACCAAAATTTGCGCCGTCGCATAGTATAGCATAAAGGCGCGGGCGCGGCAAACAGCCACGCCCGCGCTGCGACGGCGTAGAGCCGGGTTGGAGGCCGCCTACGCCTCGACGATCCGCAGCCCCTTGAGGCTAAGGGCCGACTCAATGCCATCCCGCAGGTTGGCACAGGTGGTGACGGAGGAGAAGTCGATATCGAGGGCTACCAGAGTCTGGGCGATCCGCGAGCCGATGCCGCTGAGCACCACGTGAGCCCCGAGCAGGCTGGCGGCGCGGATGGCCTGGCCGAGATAGCTGGCGACCTGAGTGTCCACCACCGGCACGCCGGTGATGTCGATGATCGCCACATCGGCCTGCTGCTCGGCGATGCCGGTGAGCAGGCTCTCGATCACCTGCTGGGCCCGGCGCGTGTCGATGGTGCCGACCAGCGGCAAGACGATCACGCCGCTGAGAAGCGGCACTACCGGCACGGCGAGCTCGGAGATCACGCTCTCGAGACGGGCGTACTGCTCACGCAGCTCTTCGAGCTCACGCTCGAGGGCCTGCGTATCACGGGGGGATTCGCTCATAAGAGATCTTACCTCTGGCTGTCGGCACCGATAGACGGGCACACTTAGGGTGCTCTCCCCAGATTGTACCTGCTGACAGTTACCGATTGAGCATCAAACCATAGCCAACACCCCTTGAGGGGGTCTGAAGGCTGCTAGCCCTTCAGTTTCCGCACGGCCTGCAGCACACGGGCGGCCACCGCCTCAGGGTTGCCGTTGGCATCCACACGGGAGAGCAGCCCCCGTTGCTCGTAGAAGGCGAGGAGCGGGGCGGTCTCGCGCTCGTACACCCGCAGGCGCTCGGCGATCACGGCGGG
>DAOUGF010000395.1:0-6122 GCA_034429295.1 Chloroflexaceae bacterium | reverse complement strand
TAGAGCGCCTGCACCGTCTGGTAGCCGCGACCCGCCGGGTCGGCCCAAGGGTCCGTCCAGGCGTCCACCCGCACCTGCACGTGGCCGAAGAGCGGGTAGAGCGCGGTGGCGCCGAGGGCGAAAGCGGCCAGCCCCGCGGCGACGTAGCCCACCTGGCCGCTGGCGACGTAGAGCATGGCCAGGAAGATGACGAAGAAAAGTAGCGCCGCGCCCAGATCTTTCTGGATGATGATCAGGCCGATCGTGAGGCCCCACATCAGCAGGATGGGGGCGAGGTAGGGGAGCGGCGGCAGGCGTAGCGGGCCGATGCGGAAGCTGCCGTGGCCGATCAGGCTGCGGTGCTCGTCGAGGTAGGTGGCGAGGTAGATCACGAGCAGGATCTTCAGCAGCTCGACGGGCTGGAGCTGGAAGGGTCCGAGGCTGAGCCAAAGCCGGGCGCCGTTGCGCTCGACGCCGAAGAGGGCGGTGATGGCTACGAGGGCGAGGCCGAGCAGCAGCCAGCTGTAGCGGTAGTGCTTGAGCCAGCGCATGCGCCAGGGCACGAAGCTCACGCCGCCGAGGACGACGATGCCCGCCAGCACCCAGATCACCTGCTTGAGCGCGATGCTGCCGTAGAGGTCGCCGTAGCGAGCCGCTAGGTCCGGCTCGAGACGGCGGGCCATGACCATGCCGATGCCGGCGAGCAGCGCGGCGATCGGTAGCAGCACTTGATCCTCACCCCAGTTCCGTAGCGCCAGCGCGAGGCTGAGGCCGACGAAGAGCCCGACAAAGGCGCCGGTGATCGCTAGATCGGCCCAGCGGACGCTGCCACCGGCGCCGAAGATCAGGGTGCCGAGGCCGATCACGAGGATGAGCCCGGCGGTGATCAGCAGCTCCAGCTCGAGCTGCCGCGCGCCGAGGCGGGAACGTAGGGCGCTAATCATCGTTGTCATCATCGCCGCGCCCGCGCTCCTCAGGCGCCCCGATCGGCAGGCCGTAGTAGTCGCCGATCGCGGCAACCCCGGTGAGGGCCTGATCGACGAAGGCCGGGTCGAGCTTCTCCTCGCGGGCGCCCTTCAGCAGCTTCTGTTGCAGCTCGCGCAGCTTGTCGGTCGCCTTTTTGGTGTGGCCATCGGCAAGCTCACGCTCGGCGGTCCTGAGCAGCTTCTGTAGGTCGCGCACCTCCTTGCCCTCGCGCCCGGGGCCGGTGTTCGCCTCGAAGAGGCTGTACAGCGCTGCGAATGGCTCGGCCGGCTCGGCGGGCGGCGGGGGCTCGGCGGGCGGCG
Organism: Chloroflexaceae bacterium; assembly: GCA_034429295.1. Lineage (GTDB taxonomy): Bacteria > Chloroflexota > Chloroflexia > Chloroflexales > Chloroflexaceae > OHK40. Next base: position 4,857 of record DAOUGF010000395.1, on the reverse strand, counting down.
GGGGCTTGGCGGGCGGCGGTGCCTCCGGCGGCGGGGGCTCGGCGGGCGGCGGCGCCTCTGTTGGCGGGGCGAGCGTTGGTTCGGGGGGCGCCGTGGGCGGCGGAGGCTCGGTCGGCGCAACGGTGGGCAGAGGGGCCGCTGTGGGCTCGGCCGGGGGCGCCGGCTCCTGGATGGGGGCGCCTGGCGCGGGGGCTGCGGCCGCAGGCGCCTCAGAGCGCTCGCCGCGGGCCGCGAGCGCGGCGCCGCCGATCAGCAGGATGAGCAGCAGGCCACCGAGGAGCGGCAGTGTGCGGGAGCCGCCTCGCCTGGCGGGCGGCGCAGACTGGGCCGTAGGTGGCGCAGGTGGGGTCGTGGGCGGCGCAGGCACCGGCGCGCTGACAGAGGCCGGGCGCTGCGCGATCGTCGTGCCGAAGGCGGCGGGCTGCACCTGCCAAACACTCGTCGGTTGCTCGTGCAGGTCGGTGGCCGGCGCAGCGGCTGAGGGCGGCCAGGCTTGCTCCAGGGCGCGGGCGAGGGCGCCGGCGCTGAGGAAGCGCTCCTCGGGGCGCTTCGCCAGCGCCTGCCGCACCAGGATCTCGACCTCAGGCGGGAGGTGGGCGGCCTGGGGGCCTAGGGGTGGTGGCGGCGTATAGACATGGTCGTGGACGACGCTGAGCGGGGTCGCGCCCGCGAAGGGCGGCTGGCCCGCCAGCAGCTCGTAGAGCACCACGCCGAGCGAGTAGACGTCGCTTGCCGGGGTGAGGGGCAGACCCTGGGCCTGCTCCGGCGAGAGATAGTGGGGCGTGCCGAAGATCGTGCCGGCTTGGGTCTGGTTTGCGCCACCCTGGGTGCTCTTGGCGATGCCGAAGTCGGTGAGCACCAGATCGCCGGAGCGGTTCCAGAGGGCGTTGGCGGGCTTCACGTCGCGGTGGATGATCCCGGCGGCGTGGGCCGCGTCGAGGGCGGCGGCCAGCTGGGAAACGATCGCCAGCACCTCCTCGCGCCCCAAGGACGCGCCGCGGGCGGCCGCCTCGCGCAGGTGCTGCTCGAGGGTAGGCCCCGGCAGCAACTCCTGCGCCATATAGAGCATCCCGTTGTGCTCGCCGAGGTCGTAGACCTGGACGATGTTGGGGTGGCGCAGGGCGGCGATCAGGCGAGCCTCCTGGCGGAAACGCTCGCGGAAGCCTGGCTGTGCGGCCACGTCGGCGGCGAGGATCTTGAGCGCCACCGGGCGCTGCAGGTTGGTGTCGAGGGCGCGGTAGACGCTCGCCATGCCGCCGCGGCCGATCAGCGCCTCGATCGTATAGGCACCGAGTTGGGTGCCGACGAGATCCCGCCCGGCTCCGGCCGGGCCAGGGCTGTTGATCGTCACAGTCCCCCCATCTCTATCTACAGGGCGCCGCGGCGGACGCCCGCTGTCGTATCGGGCCGAGCTTAAGTCTGCTCGGCGGCCGCGCTCTCCGCCGGGGTGGCCTGCGGCGAAGCGGCGTAGGTGCGTGTCTCCCACCAGATGAGGGCGCCGGCGAACAGGGGGATGAGCAGCATGAGCAGCAACAGCAGCAGCCAGAGCATCGATGTTCTCCTTGGAAGCTGGCGCGGCCGAGTCGCGCGGGTCGTGTGAGCTGCGGCGCACTCACAGTCTTATAACACAACCCCCGCCCGCCGGTGGTGGGCGGTGGGTTCCTCCTTTCTAACTAACGAAATCTTCACTTATTCTACCGCACAGTTGCGGCGGCAGCGGGGCCGGCGAAGTGCGGTACACTAGCCCCATCCGGCCGCGGCAACAGATGAGGTGACCAATGGCGAACCGGCTCCCGATCTTCGATGGGCACAACGACACGCTGCTGAAGCTCTACCGGCCAAAGCCTGGGCAGGAGCGCAGCTTCTTCGAGCGCTCTGAGCACGGCCACATCGATCTGCCCCGGGCCGAGGTGGGCGGCCTCGCCGGGGGCTTCTTCGCGGTGTATGTGCCGCCTGCGCCAAGGGAGCAGGCCGATCCTGACCCCGATCTGCCGAAGACGGGCGCCTACAAGATGCCGCTGCCGCCGCCGCTCGACCTGGCGTACGCCCAACGGGTCGCCTTCGGCATGACGGCGACGCTCTTTCGCCTTGAGGCCGAGTCGGCGGGTCGGGTGCGGGTGGTGCGCTCGGCGGGCGAGATCGAGCGCTGCCTCGCCGATGGGACGATGGCCGCCATCCTCCACTTCGAGGGGGCCGAGATGATCGATCCCGAGCTGGATGCGCTGGAGGTCTTCTACCGGGCCGGCCTGCGCTCGCTCGGCATTGTCTGGAGCCGCCCGAACGCCTTCGGCCACGGGGTGCCCTTCGCCTTCCCCCACAGCCCCGATACCGGGCCAGGCCTTACGGAGGCGGGCAAAGCGCTGGTGCGGGCGTGCAACCGGCTCCGCGTGCTGATCGATCTCTCGCACCTGAACGAGGCCGGCTTCTGGGATGTGGCCCGGCTGAGCGACGCGCCCCTGGTGGCGACCCACTCAAACGCCCACGCCCTCTGCCCATCCTCGCGCAATCTCACCGACCGGCAGCTCGATGCGATCCGCGATTCGGATGGGATGGTGGGTCTGAACTTCGCGGTGAGCTTCCTGCGGGAGGATGGCCGCGGCAACCCCGACACGCCGCTGGAGACGATGGTCGCCCACGTGGATTATCTCGTGGGGCGGCTCGGCATCGAGCGAGTGGGGCTCGGCTCCGACTTTGACGGCGCCACGATCCCGCGGGAGATCGGCGACGCGGCGGGGCTGCCGAAGCTGATGGAGGCTCTGCGTGCCCGCGGCTACGACGAGCCGGCGCTGCGCAAGCTGGCCTACGAGAACTGGCTGCGCGTGCTGCGGAAGACGTGGGGAGAGTAAGGCCTACGGCTGTTCGGTAAGCCCGTAGGGCCGAAGCATTCGCCCACATCACTCTTGTGGCACAGACGCTGACGGGGGCGAATGCTTCGGCCGTACATTCCAGGCGATAAATCTGGATCTATCTAGAGCGCGCGAACGGCGAGGATGGTGATATCGTCGGCCTGAGGAGCCCCTTCCTGGAAGGCTGTGAGGGTGGCGAGGAGTTGGCTGCACAGCCCTTGGGCCGATGCGGAGGCGTGGGCGTCGATCAGCTCGGCCAGGCGCTCGCGGCCGAACAGTTCCTGGTCGGCGCTCTGGGCCTCGGTGACTCCGTCACTGAAGAAGAGCACCCGTGTGCCCGGCGCCAACTCGATCGTCGCCCGCTCGATGACGAGGTCGGGCAGCAGCCCCACGGGGATGGACAGGCCTCGCTGCACCGGCAGAGGTGTTCCGTCCTCGGCCCAGGCGAGCGGGTACTCGTGGCCGGCGCGCACATAGTCGAGAGTGCGGGCCTGGGGATCGAGCACGCCATAGAGCAGCGTCACGAAGAAGCCCTCGGCGCCGCGGCTGCTCAGGTGGCTGTTGAGATGCAGGACGGCCTCCTCGGGGGTGGCGCTGCGCACAGCCTCGGCGCGGAGCAGACTGGAGACGAGCGCCATGTAGAGGGCGGCCGGCACGCCTTTGCCGCAGACATCGCCCACGGCCAGGCCGACCCGCCCGTTGTCGAGCGGGAAAACGTCGTAGAAGTCGCCGCCGATATCCTGGGCGGGGAGCATGTGCGCGTCGATCTCGAAGCCGGGGAGCTGCGGCAGGGTGGGGGGGAGCATGCGCTGCTGAATATCGCTGGCCAGCCGGAGCTCACGCCGCAGTGACTCCTGGGCGATCAGCTGGGCTTGGGCCTCCTGGAGCTCGGCGTAGGCGCGGGCCAGGCGCTCGTTCTGTTTGCGCAAGTCGTGGATGGTATGGTTGTGGGCGTCGCGCAGGCGCCGGCTCTGCACCTTGAGCATCTGCAGGGCCAGGGCGGGGCGGCTGGCCAGGAGCGCCTCGAAGTCGGTGCTGGCGAGCTCGAGCAGCTGCACGTCGCTATGGGCGCGGGCGCTGGCGGTGCGCTCGCCGTCGCCTATGAGCAGGCTCAGCTCGCCGATGAACTCGCCCGGGCCTCGCAGATTCACCAGCCGCTCGTCGCTGGCGCCGAGGGCCTTGGCGATCGCAACATCGCCCTCCAACACGATATAGAGCCTGTCGCCAAGGTCGCCCTCGGCGAAGAGCAGGGTGCCGGCGGGCAGCCGTTGGAAGCGTAGGACGGCGGCGAGGCGGCTGAGATCCTCGCTGGGCAGATCAGCAAAGAGCGGCACACGGCGCAGCAGGTCCTCGACCTGCCCGGAGAGCGCGAGTTGCGGCATTGTCATCACGTTGGGCAGGCGGCGTGCGCCTGCCGATAGGTTAGTGGAGAGGCTGGATAGGGGAACTATACCATATCAGCCAGGCGGCGCGGATGCCGAGTCCGCGGTATCATGGGAGCCTGGATCGCGAAATGCGCGAAGGGGCGGACGCGAGACTGCGAAGCGAAAGGGAGGCCCATGAGCGACGATCTGCGGCTGCTGGTGTACACCTTCGACCGGACAGCTCAGGCCGATGCGGCGCGGCGCGCCCTCGAGGCGATCGATCGGCGTCTCGGAGGGGCCGGCCATGTGGCCGTGGTGCAGCGGGGCGTCGATGGCACCATCAGCCTGCGAGAGCCGCGGGACTTGCGGGAGGAGCTGGGCGAGCTCGCCTCCCAAGTGGCCGGCGGCATCACCTGGTTCGTCTACACGTTCGTGGGGCTGATGGGCCCGCCTCCCGCCGTAGTGGCCGAGCAGCTCACCGATGACGCTGTCCATCGCTTGGTGCGCGACAGCGGCTTCCCCGACCAGGCGCTCCACGAGATCGGCGAGGCGCTCGACGCCGGCAGCGCCGCCGTGGTGGCCCTGCTGCCCGAGGCCGAGCGGGCCGCTGCTGTGGCCGATCTGGAGCAGCTCGGCGGGCGCCTCTG
>DAOUGF010000394.1:0-5621 GCA_034429295.1 Chloroflexaceae bacterium | reverse complement strand
AGCGCCCCCGGTGCCCGCGACGCCAGCGCCGATGTTCGGGCGGAGTCGCCTGTGCATCAATCGCCGTGTCTGGCGAGGCTCTGCGGTAGGCTAACCCTCTCGTATCTGCTCAGGGCTCGAGCACACCTTCGACTTGCCCGTCGATGGCGATGCGCACCGCGGAGACTTCGGGGAACTGCAGCAGCGTGCGTGTGATCTGTTCGCGGATGAGCTGCGCCCGCAGCGAGCCGCCGCCGTAGGCCCGCAGCGCTGGCGAGAAGGAGGCGGTGGCTACGCCGTCGCTGATGGTGAGGCCCTGCAGCGCGACGCGGCTCCCCCAATCCGCCCCGCGTCCTGGGTAGCTCAGCACCTCTTCGGGCGTTGGGATCGCTGTGCTGAAGCCCACCTGGCTGATCAGCGGCGGGCCCCAAAGTAGCTCCTCCAGCGCACCCGCCGCCAGCCGCTCAGTGTCAGAGAGCGCCCACCAGTGGCCCGGGCGTGGGCGGCCAGGGTCGATCACCACCTGGCGCAGCTGCGGCGTAGTCCGCTCGGCGCCCGTGACGGTCCAGTAGACCCGCACCGTCCGCGCAGCGGGATCGCCCGGCCCGAGCACAGTCACGCCGCGGCGGGCCAGCAGGCCTCCATCCAGGTTGCGGATCTCCAGCACCGCCCCTTGGGTGGGTGGCTCGGGTGGCGCGAGCATGTTCAGCCACTCGAGGTTCGCGATCAGGAGCCCGGCGCCATCCAGGCCGCGCATCAGCGTGAAGCGCTGCGCCAGCTCTGTGCCGTCGGCCCAGCGCAGTCGAGCCTCTACCTGCTCGCCGGGCTCGCCGAGGGCCGCCCACAGATGCAGGGGCAGCGCCACGTTGGCCCCGAGCTCGGGCGAGAGGATCGGCTGCGGCGCGGGCACGCCGATGGTCTGGAGCGCGTCGGCGCCGAGATTGCCGCGCTCCACCTCCCAACCGGGCGGGTTGAGCGGATCGTAGGTGAGCACCGTCCGCTCGAAGGCCTGCAGCATGATCGGGCGCACGCCGCCGCCCTTGTGCGCCTCGGCCGCCAGCGGCGGCGAGAGCGGCAGGCCTAGGTCGTGGAGCCAGCCGCCCGGGAAAAGCTCGGGGCGGCCCATGTATTCCCAGAAGACCCAGGGAACGTAGTAGCCTGGCGCCGGGCGCAGGCCCGGGTCCACGGGGATAAAGACGGCACGGCCAAGCGCCGGACTGGTGAGCTCCTGCACACCGCCGCGGAAGTCGGGCGGCGGCGCGACGCGCCGCTTGGGAAGGGCCGCCGCGCGCAGAGCGCCGTAGGTGAGGCTGGTGCCGCTGACCGGCACGTCGTCGGCGGCGCCGTCGAGCAGCTCAGCGGTGAGCCTGCCGAACATCATCATCCAGTCGGGGCCGGCGACGGCGCCCCGGTGGTCTTCGATGCGCCCCTTCTCAAAGTATTGGGCGGGGAAGCCCTCGACCTCGTGGAGCTGAGAGAGCGGGTGGCCGAGCAGGCGGATGCCGTCGTGCTCCTGGTAATACGCTGCGAAGCGGCCCTCGACCCCCACGAGTTGGGCGCGGACGATGGGCGCGGGCACGAGCGCCGCGCCCATCGCGAGGAGCGCCATCAGGCAGAGCGAGGCAAAACGAGGGTTCATAACGACCTCGCAGACGAACTCCGCGCCGCTGGCGCGGGCCGTGAGCCAGCGGTCTGCGACAACGCTTTGGCGCAGACGCAGCTGGTGCTGCAGCGCTCACGGAACCGAGGCCGAGCGCAGGTGACAGGGAAGAGAGGGGAGGGGATGGGGCACGGCGACCGAGTCAGCGAACAGCTACCAGTCTTGCATCCATGGAGTGTAGCAGGGCGGGATGCGCTTGTGGGTGACGGACAGGCATCGCACGGTGATCGTCCCTACACGATCGAGTAGCACCAACCCCTTGGAGCGGCTGAACTGTGAGGTGATGCGACGCTGTGAGGTGGTGGGAGTGCTCCCATAGACGAGTGGCAGGTGGAGCGGCGCTACTGCTCACAAAGCTCAATGGAGCAGCGCCGCCCGGTGCATGGACGGCTACGGTGCGGAGCGCGACTGTAACCCACATGCCGGCCGCCCCCTGATACACTGAGGTTATCCCACATCAGGAGGCGAGCTATGCTGCCCATCACACAAGGCCCGCGGATCGAGGCGCGACGCCCCGGGTTCAGCTGGGGCCTGCTCGCGCTCGCCCTCGGGGCCATCGCCCTTATCACTATCGCGCTGCTGACGATCCCGCTGGCCGCCCGTCCGCCCGAGTTGGCGCCCACCTCGACGCCCGATGGCGTCGTGCAGCGCTTCTACGATGCCGCCTACCGCGGCGACTATGTGGCGGCCTACGCTATGCTCAGCGAGGATACCCGGCGCGAGCTCTCGCTGGCCGAGTTCCAGGCCCGCATGCGCTACGAGCGCGAGAGCGAGCTGCGGGTCAACGACGTCGCGCTCCACGGCGAGACGGCGACGGTGACCGTGACCATAACCTACTACAGCCCTGGCGGCCTCTTCGGCGGCGGCGAATGGAGCACCCAGTACGACATCCTGCTCGAGCGGGAGGGTGATACCTGGCGCATCCTGGGCCAGCCGTTCTAGGAGATTGCGCCTTGGGTGGGCCGACTGGAGGTTCGCTATGGCAACCCAGATCGTGCGCCGACTGTACATCTACATCGCGGCCTTTATCGGCCTGCAGATGTTCGTTGGTGGCGCCACCCAACTGCTCACGTTCCTCGGCGAGCGGCTGTTCAGTGGCGCGCCCGTGGCCGCGCCCGAGTTCACCGCCCTGCGTCTCAGCGCCGGCATCGCGCTGCTGACCGTCGGCGCGCTGCTCTGGGGAGGGCACTGGGTTCTTGCCGAGCGCGACGCTCGCCAGCCAGACGGCCAACGCTCAGCCCTACGCCGGCTTTACGCCTACGCTGTGCTGCTCGTAGCGGCCATCGGCGCGCTGTTCGCGCTTCAGGATGCGCTCACCGCCGCCCTTGGTGGCCGCGGCCAGGCCGGGGTGTCGCTCCAACTCCTCGACCCGCTGATCTCCGCGGCTGTGAGCGGTACGGTCTGGCTCGCCCACTGGCGCCGCTTCGGCGCCGATCGCGCCGAGGTCGAGGCCTCGGGGCCAAGCGCAACCCTGCGGCGTTGGTACCTCGCGCTGACGCTCTGGGTGAGCCTGGCGATGGCCGTCTTCGGGGCCGGCGTGCTGATCCACAGCCTGTTGCAGCGCTTCGTCTTTAATGCCCCCGGCACGGTGCAACAGCTGGCGATGCCCGCAGCCGCCCTGATCAGCGGGGCGCTGTTCTGGCTGCCCCACGAGCTCTGGTCGCGCCGTCTGGTGCGCCGCCCCGGCCCGCTGCAGGCCGACGAGCAGCGCGCGACGCTGCGGCAGGTCTACACGGCCCTTGTGATCACCAGCAGCCTGGTGGCGGCGCTCGCCGGGCTCGTGGCGCTGCTGGCGGCGGGGCTGCGGGTCGCCCTCGCCGCGGCCACATGGGTAGGCGCCTTCGCTGATGAGACGCGGGCGGTGGCGGCGCTGGTGGTCGCGCTGCCGCTGCTGTTCTACCACCGCGAGCAGCTGCTCGTCACGGCACGGCTCGGCGGCGTCGCCGGGCGGCTGGAGACAGCCCGGCGTCTGATCACCTATCTGCTGGCGGCAGTGGGGCTGGTGACCCTCTACGCCGGCGTCGGCGGTCTGGCGGGCACCCTGCTGCGGCTGTGGCTGAGCCCGGATGTCGTGGGCGGCGCCTGGGCCACGCCGCTCAGCTGGTACACCGCCGCGACGATCGTGGCGTTGCCGGTCTTCTGGCTGGCAGCTCGGAGCGCTGAGCATCGGGCTCGCGCCAGCGCCGAGGAGCAGCGCGCGCTCAGCAGGCGCATCTACCTGTACGCGGGCCTGCTCTTCGGTGTCATCGCGACTGTGACGAGCGCCACGCCGCTCATCCAGCTGCTCGTCGTGAGCGGGCTGGGCCAGAGCGAGCCAGGTACGGCGGGCGAGATCGGACGGCAGGCGGCCTACACGGCCCTCGGCGCTGCGATCACGGCGGGCTACGGTGTGCTGTTGGGGCGCGCGGGCCGCGCCCGCGGCACGGCGGGCGCGGGCTGGTCGATCGTGCTGGTGGCCGCCGCGCCGCTGCGCCAGGCCCTCGAGGTGGCCGTTTGTCACGAGTTGCCGGGCGCCACCGTCACCCCCTTCGACGAGCAGGACACGCCGGAGCGGCGCGCTGCGCTCGCCGGCGCCGACGTGCTGGTGCTCTCGCTGGCCGCCCAAGGCGACAAGACGCTCGCCGGCTTCCAGGGGCCGCGACTGCTGCTGGCGACGCCGCTCACCGGCGCCACTCTGGTTGGCGCGCGGCGCGATGGTTCTGGCCTGGCGCGGGAGGCAGCCCGGGCGCTGCGCGGCCTCTGCAGCGGCCCGCCGCCGCTCCACCAGCCCCCGCCGGCGGGCGTCCTGGCGCCGGGCCCAGCATAAGCGGCGACATCGCTCGTGGGCGGCCAGGGGCCGCAGGAGGGCGCCATGAGTACGCTCACCGCGGTTCTCGCCATAGAACCACGTCTGTCGTTCGGCAGATACGGCCGAAATATTCGCCCCGGACAGCACTCGTACCACGCGAGCGACTTGGGGTGAATGCTTCGGCCGTACGAGCCTACCGAAAGATCTCTGTGGCTCTACATCGCTCTACGGACTACGCTGTACGGGCACTAGGAGCTCACACCTCATGCCGTGAGGGGAGTACAACACGGAAGGTGCTTCCCTGGCCAGGGCTGCTCTCAACATCGATCTGGCCGTCGTGCTGGGCCACGATATGCGCGCAGATCGAGAGCCCCAGGCCCGTCCCGCTTGGTTTGGTCGTAAAGAACGCATCGAAGAGGTGGGCGCGCAGCTCCTCAGGGATGCCGGTACCTGTATCTTCGATCTCCACTACCACTGCCTGCAGGCCCGCGATCGTCCGCACCGTGAGCGTGCCTCCCTCCGGCATCGCGTCGATTCCGTTGAGGATAAGGTTGAGGAACACCTGGCGCAGCTGGTCGCCACTGCACAGGACGTGGGGTAGATTGGCGTCGGGGGCGAAGATCACGGCGATCGCCGTATGCTGAATCTGGAGGCGTGCCAGTGCTAAAGTCTCCTCCAGCAGGCTGTTGAGATTGTGGGGCGCCATCTCGCCGCGCTCTGGGCGATAGAAGTTGTGCATGCGCTCGATGATGCCGGCGATGCGCGTCAGCTGATCCCGGGTGATGGTCAGGTATTGCGAGTCGCACAGTGGAGCGGGAAGATCGTCCGCCAGCAGGTGGAGGCAGTTGCGGACCGCGTAGAGCGGATTATTGATTTCGTGGGCGACCGATGCCGCGAGCTTGCCTACCGCCGCCAGGCGCGCTCCCTGCAGCATCGCCGCCTCGGCAGAGGTCAACTGCTCTGCCATCCTGCGCTGCTGCTCCTCCAGCAACGCCACCCGGCTGGTAAGCGTGCTGGCCGCCTGCTCGCTGCGGGCCTCCTGGAGCGCGACGGCCGCCAGGTTGGCCAGCCCTTCCAGCGTGGCGACCGCCTCAGCGGCAAACGATCCCTCGCCCTCGGCACGGAGCAGGAGCAGCACGCCGACGGCCGTCTCGTGAACCAGCAACGGGATGACGATCTCGCCGCTCGGCGGGG
>DAOUGF010000393.1:0-2220 GCA_034429295.1 Chloroflexaceae bacterium | reverse complement strand
CAGCCCGGGTACCGCAAGACCTTCCCCGATCAGGTGCAGACCTCCAGCGCCTCGTCTACCCTCGAGCCCTACACCGGCAGCACCCGCCGTATCGACGAGAATGAGAGCGGGCTCTAGGGCCGTACGGCGTAGTCCGTAGCCCGTAGTCCGTACAGCTTTCCACAAGTGAGCGGCTAGTAGGGACGACCGACGACGGACGACCGACGACCGCCCGACCGTGGTCCGTCGCCTGCCGTCAGTTGTAATCCAACCCATTTCCGAACCGCATAGGTCGCTTGGAACGTACGGCCGAAGCATTCGCCCCGCACAGTACCCGTACCACACGCACGACTTGGGGCGAATGCTTCAGCCCTACTGTGGTGAGTCCTACCGCTCGAGGTCAGCGATCGTCTGCTCGATCAGGTCCACAGCCTCCTGTACGGTAGCCGTATCGAAGGCGAAGCGGGCCCCTGCGGCGGCGTAGAGCTCAGGCAGCGTGGCGGTCCCGCCGAGGGCCAGGGCGCGCCGGTAGGCAGCCAGGGCGGCGGCCTGGTCGGTCAGGGCGTTGCGCCAGACCTGCACTGCGCCAAGCTGGGCCATGCCGTACTCGACATAATAGAAGGGCGCACGGAAGATGTGCTGCTTGCGGTGCCAGCCGGTGGCCCGCTCCGCGTCGAGGCCCGACCAATCCACCGCGCCCATGAAGCGCTCCCAGAGCCGCTCCCAGGTGGCGTCGCAGGCGGCTGGGTCGGCGCCGGCCTCCGGGTTGGTGTAGGCCCAGTGTTGGAAGCCGTCGACCACGGCCATGTAGGGCCAGAAGGTCAGGATGCCCTCGAGATGCTCGACGCGGGCCCTGGCGTAGCCGTCCTCATCGTAGAAGCCGCCGTCGCCGCGGCGCAGGTAGGGCGCGGCGAGCAGCTCCATAGCCATGGAGGCCACCTCGTTGAACTCCATCGGCGCGGAGCGCTGCTGATGGTACGGCAGCGGGCGGGTCTCAAAGACGTGGAAGGCGTGGCCGGCCTCGTGGAGCAGTGTCCGCACATCGCCTGCCAAGCCGACGGCATTCATGAAGATGAAGGGGCGCTGGGCAGCGGGGAAGCTGGTGCAGTAGCCGCCTGGCGCCTTGCCCTTGCGGTTGTCGAGGTCGAGCAGCCCCTCGCGGCGCATCACGGCAAAATACTCGCCAAGCTCCTCGTCTACCCGGCCGAGCACCGCCTCGCAGCGGGCGGCCAACTCCTCGCCGCTGGTGAAGGGCCGTAGCGGCCCTTGCTCGGGGTTGGTGGCCTCCGTGTCCCAAGGGCGCAGGCGCTCCAGGCCGAGGCGGGCGGCGCGGCGGGCGTAGACGCGAGCGGCGGCGGGCACGGCGGCTGCCTCGATCGCCTCGGCGAAGCGCATGCAGTCGTCGGGGCTGTAGTCGAAGCGCTTGCGCAGCCGCCAGGCGTAGGCCCGGTAGTCGGGGGCGCCGGCGTTGGCGGCGAGCTGAGCGCGCAGGGCGAAGAGCTCGCGCCAGAGCTGGTTGAGCTGCTCGCGGTCGGCGAGTTGCCGCGCGGCGGAGCGGCGCCACACCTCCTCGCGCACCGCGCGGTCGGGGCCCTGGAGTAGGGGAGCGGCCTGGAGCAGGGTGAGCTCGCGGCCCTCCCAGCTGATCGTCTGAGCGCCGATCAGCTTGTTATATTCGTTGCTGAGGCGGCGCTCTTCGGTGAGCAGCGGCAGGTTCGCCTCGCGGAACAGCTCGACCTCGGCCCGGATGCCTCGCAGAGCCACGGCGAAGCCCTCCGGCTCAACTCCCGCGTCCAGCAGCTTGCGCTTCAGGGCCTGGTCGGCGGCCATGGCCGGTGGGTAGACCTCGGCGAGGAAGGTTTTGAAGCGCGCCTCGGCTTGCGCGTCGGTTGTGTCGCAGGTGGTAGCCACCGAGAGCCGGGCGTAGGTCTCGCTGATCAGATCGCTGAGGCGGGTCCAGCTGGCGAGCCAATCGGCGGCGTTGGCGGCGCTCAGGGGCGCGGCGAGCAGCTCGTCGAAGGCGGGGCGCCAGTGCTCCCAACCCCAGTCGAGGGTCTCCAAGGCGGAGTCAGGCAGGGCGGTGGACATCTCACTCCCTTTCGCTTGACGTCGCGGCGGGCGGGCGCAGTATAGCGCCGCGGCGCGGCGGCTGTCAACGGCGGCGCCGCGCCGGGGGAGGTGGGCAGCGTGCCCACGGCCCGTGTGGGGCTGCTGCCCCGCGCCCCGCTTGTTTGTCGGGGG
>DAOUGF010000392.1:0-5043 GCA_034429295.1 Chloroflexaceae bacterium | reverse complement strand
CGCGCCGCGCTCCGCATCGCCCGCGCTGTCGAGGGGATGCCGCTGGCCTTGGAGCTCGCCGCCGCCGCCAGCCGCGAGCGCTCGTTCGCCGCGATCGCCGATGCACTCGCCCGCAACCTCGACCTGCTGCGCACATCACTGCGCGATCTGCCCGCACGCCACCGCAGCATGCGCGCCGCCATCGACTACTCCTGGCAGCTGCTCGACACGTCTCAACGCCGGGCCCTCGCCCTGCTCGGCCTCTTCCGCGGAGGCTTCACGCCGGAGGCGGCGGCACGGGTGGCCGGCGCCGACGAGGAGTTGCTGTCGTCGCTGCAAGATAAGTCGCTGCTCCGCTCGGCCGGCGGGCGCTACGATATGCACGAGCTCGTGCGCCAGTTCGCCTACGGCCAGCTGGTCGAGTCCGGCGCAGCCGAGGCCGGCCACCGGGCCCTGTTGGGCTTCCTGGTCGAGCTGGCCGAGCAGGCCGAGCCCGAGCTGCTCGGCGCCGCCCAGGCCGAATGGCTGGAGCGCCTCGAGGCGGAACACGCTAACTTCCGGGCTGCCCTGCGCTGGGCGATCGACAGCGGCGAGTTTGAGGGGGCCGCCCGGATCGCCGGTTCGCTCTGGCGCTTCTGGTGGATGCGCGGGCACCTCGCCGAGGGTAGGCGCTGGCTGGACGAGAGCCTGGCCCGGCCCGACGCGATCCCGCCGGCGGTGCGCGCCCGCGCAGAGCGGGGCGCGGGCAGCCTGGCCAATCAGCATGGCGACTACCAGAGCGCCCGCGACCATCACAGCGCGGCGCTGGAGCTCGAGCGCCAGCTGGGCAACAGGCGCGGCATGGCCAACCAGCTCGGCAGCCTCGCCCGCGTGGAGACAAACCTGCGCAACTACGCCGGCGCCCGCGCGCTGCTCGAGGAAGGCCTGCAGATCCACCGCGAGCTCGGCAACGAGGTGGGCTACGCGCTGCTCACCGATGCGCTCGCCGGCGTGGCCTACAACGAGGGCGACCCGGAAGAAGCCGCGCGGCTCTACGCCGAGGCCCTCGCTCTCCATCGCGCCCGCGGCGACCGCCACAGCATCGCGATCGGCCTGCACAACCTGTCCGACTTGGCCTACGAGCGCGGCGACATGGGGCAGGCGCTCGCAGGCGCCCGCGAATGTCTGGCGCTCTTCCGCGAGCTGGGCCATAAGCTTGGCGTGGGTGCGGCGCTACACCTGATCGCCGCCGTCGGGCGGGTTGAGGGCGACTTCGCCCAAGCCTGGGCAGCCGAGCGCGAGGCGCTCGAGCTATACCACAGCATGGGCAACCGGCGGATCGTGGCGATCTGCCTGGTGGGCGCAGCGGCGCTCGCAGCGAGGCAGGGGCGCTGGGCGCTCGCTGCACAGCTGTGCGGCGCGGCCGACCGGCAGTCCAGCGCGGGGGAGCTGCCGCCGGCCGACCGGACGCTGTATGCTGAGACGCTCGACGGCGCCATCGCGGAGCTGGGTACGGAGGAAGCCGGGCGCGCTGTGGAAGAGGGGCGCGCGCTCGGCGGCGAGGCTGCCGTGGCGCTGGTGCGCTCGGCCTGAGGGCGCCTTCGCCTGGCATTGTTTGGATGAGGGGATGCAGGATGAAGATCGTCGATGTGACCACCCAGGTGTTCCGCTATCGCTCGCAGATCGTCCGCGACTCGGAGGGCCACTCCCACCCCGGCCCCGAGCACGACGCCACACAGTCCCTGCTCCGCATCGTCACCGACGAGGGCGTCGAGGGCTACTGCTTCGGCGCCAATCCTCAGGTCATCGAGCAGATCGTCCGGCCGGCGCTGCTCGGCGAGGACCCGTTCTACCGCGAGCGGATCTGGCAGCGGCTCAAGGAGTGGCAGCGGCTCCATATCGGCACACTCTCCGACAAGGTGCTCTGCTCGGTCGATCTGGCGCTGTGGGACCTGGCCGGCCGCGCCCTTGGTCAGCCGGTGCATCGCCTGCTCGGCGCCACCCGCGACAAGGTTCCGGCCTATGCCAGCACCATGTGCGGCGACGAGCTGCCCGGCGGGCTGGCCACGCCCGAGGACTATGCGGCGTTCGCCCTGCAGTGCCGCGAGCGCGGCTACACCGCCTTCAAGCTGCACACCTGGATGCCGCCCATCCCCTGGGCGCCCGATCCCAAGCGGGACGTAGCCGCCTGCCGCGCGGTGGCCGAGGCCGTCGGCGCCGACATGCGCCTGATGCTCGACCCGTTCCACTTCTACAGCCGCGAGGAGGCGCTCTACATCGGACGCGAGCTGGAGCAACTCGGCTTCTACTGGATCGAAGAACCCATGGACGAGCACAGCATCTCGTCCTACGTCTGGTTGACAGATCAGCTGTCGCTGCCCGTCGTCGGGCCGGAGACTGCCGAGGGGAAGCTGCAGACCCGCGCCGAGTGGATCATCCGCGGCGCCTCCGACATCAGCCGCGGCGGGGTCTGGGATGTCGGCGGGATCACGCCGCTGATGAAGATCGCCCACCTCTGCGAAGCCTTCGGCATGCGCATGGAGGTGCACGGCGGTGGCGTCGGCAATCTGCACGTGCTCTGCGCGATGAGCATCCCCGGCGAATACTACGAGCGCGGCCTGCTGCATCCATTCCTCGATTACGACCGCCCGCCGCCCTGGCTGCGCGAGCCGGTCGACCCGATGGACGACGAGGGGTATGTCCACGTCTCGCAGCGGCCAGGGTTGGGGTTGGATATTGACTTCGACTATATTCGGGAGCACGCACTATGACCAAGCTCTCAGTTCTGCTCACCGGGGCCACCGGCTACATCGCCGGGCAGCTGCTGCCGGCCTTGCGCGAACGCTACGAGCTGCGCCTCACCGACGTCCGCAGCACGGACCGCGACGGTCAGCCGGTGGAGGGTGTCGTCGTGACCGACCTGCTGGAGGCGCCGGAGTCCGAGCTGGTCGCGCTCATCGCGGGCGTCGATGTGATCGTCCACTGCGCCTACTATCGGCCCACCGGCACCGATCCCCAGTCGCAGTACAACGGCGAGCGCCGCAATATCGACATCATGCAGCGGATCTACCAGCTTGCCCTGGACAACGGCGTGCGGCGCGTGGTGGCCGCCAGCACCAACCAGGCCGCGAAGTGGTACGAGCAGCCCTACTACGCCGGTCTGCGCGATCGCGTCACTCCGGAGGACTATCCGCGCCCGGACAACTTCTACGGCTGGGCCAAGGCGGCCTATGAGACGCTCGGCTTCCTCTACGCATGCGGCAGCCTAGGGCGCAAGCTTGAGGTCATCCAGCTGCGGATCGTCGCGCCGCGGGAGATCGACGCCTCCAAATTCGTCGGCAAGTCGAAGGCACGCTACTTCCGCGATATCACCGGCTACATCAGCCCGCGGGATCTGCGGCAGCTCTTCTGTAAGTCGATCGAGGCGCCCGATATCGCGGACGAATACGGCGTGCCATTCCAGATCTTCTACGGCGTCTCGAACAACGCCCGCACCTTCTGGAGCATCACCAATGCCCGCAAGGTGATCGGCTACCAGCCGGAGGACGACTCGGAGGTGCGCTTCGCCGAAGATATCGCACGGATGCTGCGGGAGCCGTAGTTGGCGCCGGCCGGCTATGTGGCCGCGAAGATGAGGATGCCGCCGAGGGCTTGATAGCCAAGGCGGGCGTAGAGCGGTTCGCCCATCAGCGACGCCGCGAGGATGCTCCAGCGCGCCCCTCGTGCGAGATCATTGGCGAGGAGGCGCGCCATCAGCGCCTGCACCAGCCCTGTGGGAGCGCGCAGTCAGTACCAGAGGCTCGTCACGTGGTAGCGCGGGCGACGAACGACGGGCACAAACGCGCCGATGAGCTCTGGGAACGCTTCGGAGCCCGTAAGAAGGCCGGCCCACTGCTCCGCGGCCATCTGCTCGAGCCGCCGAATACGCTCCTCGGTCGGCGGGTGGGTGCGCAAGATCGATGGCTGCGGCACGCCGTGGCCGGGGATGATCACCTGCCGCAGCAGCGCGGCAGTGTAGCGCTCGAGCTTCAGCAGCGCGCTGGCCAGCCCGGCCGGATCGCCGGTCAGCGCGACCGCGCCGCGGTCCGCATCGTATTCCCGGCGGCGCGAGAGGGCCAACTGGAGCAGCCCATTGACCAGCGGCGCCGCGATCAGCAGCAGGATCGCGACCCACGAGACGGTCGCCTCGCCCAGGAGGAGCAGCGGCAGGTTCAGCAGCAAGAGGAACTGCCCGGCTTGGGCAAGCAGATTCGTGATGCGGCTGAGCACGTCGGCGAAGTTCATCAGCCAGAGGTCATTGTGGCGGATGTGGGCGACCTCGTGCGCCAACACGCCGGCGAGCTCCCGCAGGGTGAGCCGGCGCAACAGCCCATCGGTCACCCCGATCGCCGCATCGCCGGGCGAGCCGACGGCGAAGGCGTTGGTGAGCTGCGTGGGGACGTAGTAGAGCTGTGGAACGCGAGGCAGGCCGGCGCGGCGGGAGAGCTCGCGCAGCAACGCGTCGAGCGTCGGCGCGGCGGCGGGGGAGAGCGGCGTTGCGCCGTACATCTGCAGCAGCACCCGCGGCGGCACCCGCGGCGCGAGGAAGAGCAAGAGGACGATCAGGATGAGCGCGGCGAACAGCCCCTGCCCGCCGGCCAGTACATAGCCGGACAGCCCGAGCACCAGGAGCATGCCGCCGAAGAGCACCGCGGTGTGCGCAAGATTAAGCGTCGTGTGGTTGACCCTGCCGGGGCGTCGCATTCTCTCCCTCGCTGCCAATTGGCGGCTGCGCCGCATGATGCGGCATGATAATAGCAGATCCGCGGGCGCAAGCGCTTCGCGCCACTGCGTCCGCCGCCCCGCCGGGATTCACCTGCGCGGTGGGCGGCACCTGCGCGGTGCGTGCCTCTGCAGGCGGGCTCCACCCCCTGCCCCTCGGGGCACCACCCCGAACCAGTATCACCTACACGGTGCGTGTGCATGCAGGCGGGCTCCGCCCCCTGCCCCCCCGCCGGAGTGGGCGCTGCCCCCTCCGGACCACCCCCAAGCCGGAGGGCTGTACCGTGCCGGCGGTAGGCGGCGTACCCGTCTCATCGACGGGCA